>JBNJIC010000011.1:0-23126 GCA_051749005.1 Halobacteriota archaeon
CATCGAGAAGCTCCTCGGCATCGACATCAACTGCTGTGACAAGTTCAGGGAAATTACAGCATAATGTTGTAATTAACCGTATATTATTGCCGATATGGGTCTGACATATTTCAGGTCCATTTTGGTTTTTCTTTATTGCTTGTTTTAAGCAAACATTATTTAAAAGGAGTGTGATGGAATATGTCTGAAGAAAAAGGATCCGGTGTAGACTGGGCGCACGCAGAACAGTGTGCTAAAGTAGTCTGTGAAGCCGGCGAACTCGAACGATCGATCGATTGGAAACAGGGACTGGCTATTGCTATTGGTGTACCTTTATTGATCTTGCCATCCATTGGTTATTTTGCTAGTTATCTATGGTCATTTGCTATTATTGTATGGGGTCTTTCTGTTTTCCAGGGATTTATGCAGAACCTCGCTTATGGTGAACTTGCAACAACTTTCCCTAATGCATCCGGACTTCCCGGATTTGCGCAGAACGTTTTCAAGTCACATGAGCACAAAGGAAAATATGACAAGGGTAAACTGATAGGTGGATTCAGTGCATGGAGCTACTGGTTCGCATGGAACCCTGTACTTGCAATCTTTGCAATTCTTGTAGGTTTCTATCTCCACAGTCTTTTCCCTTCACTTGCAGCAACTTTCACCCAGTACCAGCTTTCACTTGTAGCAGGTATAGTTATCTTCGGTGGACTTATACTTGTGAACTACCGTGGACTTTCAAGTGGTGCGATTATAGGTTATATTCTTGCAGCATTTTCACTTGTTCCACTGGCAGTTATTACACTGGCACCTTATGCAACCGGTGACTTTGCAATGGCTAACATCACCAGTACCTGGCTTCCAACTGACTGGGCATGGGATGCTCACCACATATTGATCCTTCTCGGTATCTTTGCAATGGCCCAGTGGAGTGCTTGTGCATGGGAAACCGCAGCTATCTATGGTCCTGAATACAAGAACCCGGGTACAGATGTGCCAAAGGCATTGTTCTCCTGTGGTGCTATCTGTCTGGTAGCTTACGTTCTTGTACAGATGACCGTTACAGGTGTCCTCGGTATCGATGGTATTGCCGCTGCACCAATTGACCCAATGCTCCCTCTAGCACAGGCAGCACTCGGTGATGTCGGTTCAACAGTTGCTATCGTTATGCTCATTGCAGCAATGGTATTGATCATCCAGACTGCATACCTTGGTGCATCAAGAGCAATGCACTCAATGGCTGCAGAAGGGAATCTTCCAAAGGTCTTCAAGAAGACAAATTCACATGGTACTCCTGTACTCGCAATGGTCGTTATCGGTGTCTTCAACCTGATCCTGATCTCAATGGGTACTCCATCAGCTATCCTTGCTGCATCAGCAATAGGATATGTCTGTGCTAATGGTATCAGTCTTTTCGCATACGTAAAGGCAAAATCAAACCCAAGGCTTGCTGGTCTTGACAGACCATTCAAGGCACCAGCCGGCTGGAAGAATATTGCACTTTTGTTCGGTCTCTTCAACCTTCCACTTTGTCTGATCGGTGTGATATATCTTAACAGTGTCGAGGGAAGCTGGACTTCAACCATTGTCGGAATACTTGTGCTTGGTCTCTACATACCAATGTGGTTCTACTCACAGCACGAGGTCCATGTAGACAAGATGGCTGCTGTAAGTCTGGTATCAGAGGTCTCAAAGGAAAAGTGATTAAAAAACAACTCCTCTATTGAAAGGTTCCCGTAAATAATCGGGATCCTTTCCTTTAGATTTTATAACAAAATCCTTACTTATAAATTTTATTTATGTTTTTGACAGGGGGTAGATACTATGCAAGGGATCATAAATTTACCGGATCAACAGGTAAAAATGTCTGAGGTGACATTTGTCTGGAGGTCTGAATACGGATGGCCACTGGACTCTGTATCTGATAATGTCTCTGCTTTTGGTTATGAACCCGATGATTTTCTGGTCTATGGTCTGTCCTATGAGGATATAATCCATCCTGCTGATCTTGAGAAGGTAAGGAAAACCCTTCGGGAGTATTCAGGAAATCCCCGGGAAGATCTTGTACAGGAATACAGGATATTGAATGCAGACGGTGATGCCAGATGGGTACGTGAGAATACCCGGATCATATACGATGGGGATGGTCTTATGCAATGCCTGAGGGCAAAGATCGTTGACATCAATGATGAGAAGAAACATGATGATTTTATGTTCATTCAGGATGAGCTGGGAAGTCACCTCAGCTGGCCTGTTAATCTGGAAGACTCAATGGATGTAATTCTTGAGCTGATCACACAGCTTAAAGCAATTGATATCTGTGCCCTGTATGTGGTTGATGAGGTTACCGGGGGGCTGGTACTTGTGAATCACAAGGGACTTTCAAATGACTTTGTGAACAACGTATCTTATTTCGGTGCTGATTCAAGCCAGGTGACTTTTGCCAGAAGGGGTATGCCTGTCTACAAGCACTATTCTGAGATTTATCCGTTCATTACGGGTCCCGTTATGCAGGATGAGGGCCTGCAGGGTACAGCTATCATTCCAGTCCACCATGAGCACCATTTTGTAGGATTGCTGATCGCATCTTCCTCTTCGGAATTTATTATTCCTGAGGATGACCGCGACAGTCTTGAGGTCATCAAGTCTCTGGCCGGTCTTATGATCAGTAATATGACCATGTCAGTGATGAGTGACAGTATGCATTACAGTATGGCATAAGTGAAATTTGGGGAAAGGGTACGAGAACATGTCCTATAGGACAATTTGGATAATTAATATGAAAAACAAAAAGATAGTTGTTGTTGAAGATGAACTGATCGTCGGGATGATGATTAAATTGAAGCTTGAGAAGATGGGTTATACTGTAGCAGGAGTTGCATCAAGGGCTAAAGCTGCCATTTCAATGGTAAAGGATGTTCAGCCTGCTTTAATACTTATGGATGTCAGGCTAAAAGGTGGTATTGATGGTATCGATACTGCCATGGAGATCCGCAAGTCATACAGCACACCCATTGTTTTCGTTACCGGGGATTCATCCAAAGAGACTCGTGAGAGGGCTGATATGGTGGGGCATCAGGGTTACCTGACAAAGCCCTTTATGGATGAAGATCTGGGAAATATCGTTCATTCTGTGTTTTACAACTCCGTGGAGAATGTAAGAGAAGCTAATGTTCCGGCCTGATCCTGTATCAGTCTGCTCATTTCTTCTCTTTCCTTTTTCACAACATTTTTTTATTTTTTATGTTTTTCTATATTTTTTGTACATATGGGGGACACAATTCATTTTTGCTGTATCTTTTCCCAGATGTGACATTTCCTTTTCAGGTCTCCTTTTTTTTGGTCTTTAAAGCTATTGTCCCCATGCCATATAGAAATCTATATATATAATATCATCTTTTAGGAAAAACACTTACTACTTACAAAAACGAGTCGTGGTTTGTGTATATACGATACCGGTTGACTTTTCAACCTCTATCGCATGCTTAACCCCCTCATTGAGCGTGAAAATATGGTAGAAATGGAAGATGTTATTATCGGAGCTTTTGCATTTGCAGGAATTGCAACACTGATGCTTTATGTAATTACAAATCCTGGTGGCATGATCCCCTTCAACCTTCATGATGTTGCAGTTGGTTCTTTCGTTGTCTTTGCACTGAGCAAAGTGTCCTTTCTCTCAAGCCTTTGATGATCAGGTTTTTTTCCCATATGTTTGGTATGGGGTCAAGGTCCAATCATCATATTCTTCTCTTTTATTGATAACTCGGTCGCATTTTCAGCTGATTATTTGTTTATATGCATAACCCTGCCTTTCTTTTTGAACGTTGCATTTAAGTTCTATCTTTCCCTTTCATTTTCAAATATCTGAGCGGAGGGTATGTTGTGAGTATGAATTGTTGTGATGTCTGCAAGGTGTATGATGAATGTTCAAAGCTGGGGCTAAAAGAGACGGTAAACAATCTGAAGGATAAGAAACTTGCAGCATGTTTGTATGCCTGTGAGGGGGAATACAGGAAAGTTATCGAAAAGGAAAGATCACTACTTTGAATAGCAATTAACTGGATATGGATGTATATGTACTCTTTACTATTTATTTAATACCTTTTAGAAAAAGAATTAATGGTGCTCCGATGGGGATTCGAACCCCAGTCACAGGAGTGAGAGTCCTGTATGATTGGCCGTGCTACACTATCGGAGCACACGGTTTTAATGCTTTTCAGCACCCCCTAGAAGCAATCTATTCTATTTATAATTATCGTAAAAAAAGATAGTTGGAAGTTCGTTTTAAGCGAACATTCCGAATGGTGTATTTACTTCTTCGTCCGATACGACCTTTTCGAACGCATCAAGAAGGTCTTTCATGGTGATCATGTCGCCTCTTCTTCTAAGGACAAACATGCCGGCTTCCTTGACTATTATGTTCAGGTCCGCGCCACTCAGACCGTCGGTCATGTTTGCGATCTTGGCAAGATCAAGGTCTTCCTCTAATTTCATGTTCCTTGTGTGGATCTTCAGTATCTCTTCCCTTGCCTTTTCATCAGGCAATGGCACTTCTATGATACGGTCGAACCTTCCCGGTCTAAGGAGGGCCGGGTCAAGCAGGTCGATCCTGTTGGTTGCTGCAATTATCTTTACATTGCCACTGGGGTCGAATCCGTCCATCTCTGCCAGAAGCTGCAACATTGTCCTGTTAACTTCTGCTGATCCGGTTGTACCATCATGGGTACGCATTCCTCCAACCGCATCGATCTCATCTATGAACAATATTGAAGGGGACTTCTCCCTTGCGAGCTGGAACACGTCCTTAACAAGTCTTGCACCTTCTCCGATGAACTTCTGCACAAGATCTGATCCTGACATGCGGATGAATGTTGCATTTGCTCTTGATGCAACTGCTTTTGCTATCAGTGTTTTTCCAGTTCCCGGACTACCGTACATGAGGACTCCGCTTGGAGGTTCGATCCCTATGTTCTCGAACAGTTCCGGCTCTGTCAGTGGTAGTTCTACTGACTCGATGACTTCCTTTAGCACTTCGTCAAGACCGCCGATCATGTCATAATCTACGCCTGGTGAATTGATGAGTTCCATAACCTGGGCGCGGACGTCCGCTGCCTTGCTGATCGTGGATATGATCGAAAATGCTGCATTTATGCTCACACGCATGCCGGGTTCGATAGTTCCTTCCATTCCAGGGGGCATCTTTGTCATAACTTCCTGATTGTTGCCATGTTGCCTCAGAAGGACCATGTCATCTTCTACTTCCATAACAGTTGCAATGAACAGTGGTGGTGTTGTGAGGTGATCAAGCTGCTCTTTCAGTTTGTCTATTTCTGTAAGGTACTTGTTTGCCATCATGTTGGCTTCAAGCAGCTTTGCTTTCATAGTTTCGTTCTGGACCTTCAGGACCTCGTTCTCGTTGAGGATCGACTGGAAATCCATTTCTTCAACTTCTTCTGCCTTTTGGGTCAGTTTGTCGGAATTCATATCCGGTACATTATTTCCCGTTGATGATCCTGCACTTACGTCGGTCATGTTCCGTCCTTATAAACATCATGTGATATAAACTCAACTGAATACGGCAAAATATTCTTGTGCGGCATTTGTTTTGTTCTCATTCGGTGATCGTTTTGTAGTCCGTTTCTTTTTTATTTGGTTTTTATTATGCCTTTATTTTAAATTCAAAGCCATTATGTATTTTTAAATTTGTTATATGCATCTATAATATTTTATATCATATTCTATTGTATAAATAAACTTTATTTTCACTTTAATTAGATGATAACAGTAATAAGAATCTCAAAACAAACCCCCTTACTTCCACTGGAACTATTCATATCTGTTATTATTTTTCTGTGTTTTTCTTGTTTTTAGCTTTCGAAAGTGGTTATGTTTATAAACCATTTAAACTGTTTTTTTCTAAAAATAAGTGTTTTAAAGCCTTTAATTATGTGTAATACAGATAATGACATGTATTTAATAAAAACATTTATATATCATTAAGGCTAATGGATGTATTGCAGTTCAAAGCAATTGTATTCTATAAGTTCATATCAGTTGCATGAAGCTGTATTCACATAAAAGCTGAACCATTATCTGAGGGGATGAATGGTTTGTGAATCCACCGATCTGAGGGGATGGATGGATCCGCTGCAGAGGCGCAGAAGATGAAGATTCGGGTCGAAATAATCGATGACGAAGGGAAAGAAAACACCAGTATTGAATTTGCTGGTGAGAATGTAAAAGAACGGGTTATCAAGTTTATTGATACTTTGGAAGAGGTGCAACCTCGTTCGACCGGATCTTCATCCGCGGCCCTGCGATCTGAACAAAATGTTCAACAATCTTTTTTACAACAAACTTCTGCTGCAACAGCTGAAAGGTTTGTTTCACAGCCACAACAGGTTGTGCCACCACAGTATCCTGCACAATACTGTTCTGTTCCTGTGATGCCAGTTCAACAGCAGACGCAGCCAATTTATCAAACAGTACAGGTGCCTGTACAACAATCTCAACAGTGTTCACAATACTATGTGCCTGTGAACCAGCAGACAGTGAATCCGAATGTGAACCCTGTGGTGAACCAGCCAGTTTGCTATCCGCAGTCTCCACAACCGCATCAAGCTCCTGTATCTGTGGGCAGCCCCGCTTCAACAGTTCCTGTTCAGGGTGCTATGACACAACAACAGTCTCCACAGGTTAACAACCATACTGTTTCCAGGGCACAGCTTCGCGACAAGTTCAGTGATTCAAAACTTACAATAAGCGAAAGGCTTGAACTTTTCCTGAAGTATGAACATCCTCGCGAATGGTCAACTTCACAACAGATACAGCAGAACTATGAGCGTGTTTATGGTGAGATCAAATTAAGTACTGTTTCTACCTATCTCTCCCGTATGTATCGTAAAAATCTTCTGGAGCGCCGTGGTAACCGCACACAGAGGGAATATATCTACATTGCAGACATGGACGAGTTAGCCGTTCAGTCAGTATCTCAGGGATATTCACCTGTCTGGCATACTCAGAGGGTATGATTTTTATTGATCTGTGAGAATTGCTTCTTATGAGGTCGGAAAATGATGATCTTCAGCTTGGTTCACTATTGATATTCATCGGTTTTTTTCTTGTTTTTGCAGGAATTTTAGTGACTGCTCTGACCTCATCAGGTAATGGTGGTTTCGGAGGTCTTGTTATGATAGGTCCTATTCCGGTAGCATTCGGTTCTTCTTCAGAGGTAACCTATACCATGATGTGGGTCGGTCTTGTTATTGCACTTCTATATGTAATGAATTGGAGGCGACGACAATGATCGGTTCTATTATAGTTGCTCTAGGTATCTTTTTGATCATAATCGGTTTCCTTTTCACAATTTCCGGTTCAAGGAAGTTGTCAGGCAGTTCTCCTGGCAAAGAACAGCAATATCCTGGTCATGATCTATATGGTAACATGTCTGACAATTATACTGATGTTCCTGAATATGCGATCGAAGATAGAACTGACCATAGCAGCCGTTCAAATGTGAAAGGTGGTGGTGTGATCATGATTGGTCCGATCCCGATAATATTCGGCAGTGACAGGAAAAGTTCCGAGATAGCGATCATCCTGGCGATCGTTCTTATGCTTTTGTGGTTCCTGTTTGTCAGATGATGTTATGGATCAGTTCCTTTAATGGTAGGATCAGTATTTATTGGGCTACTTGGACTGGGCTTATTTCCTGTTAACAATTATTGTGTTGTGGATAAGTGGTCGTGTCATAATGTCCTGTTTTTCTGTGAAATGAGCTATTAGTGCCGTACACATACGTTTATAGGTGTTCACAGATATATTCACAATACGATGGGCAGTTTTAAGCTTGTATCCGAATATGAACCAAAAGGTGACCAGCCGGAAGCTATCAGTAAACTTGCAGAAGGGATCGAAAAAGGATTGAAACATCAGGTCCTGTTGGGTGTAACAGGCTCTGGAAAGACATTTACAGTAGCCAATGTTATCCAGAAAGTTCAGAGACCAACGCTTGTGATAGCTCACAACAAGACGCTTGCAGCCCAGTTGTTCTCGGAGTTCAGGGAGTTCTTTCCTGAGAATGCCGTGGAATATTTTGTAAGCTATTATGATTACTACCAGCCTGAAGCCTACATCCCTACTACGGACACGTATATCGAGAAGGATTCGTCTGTGAACGAGGAGATCGACAGGCTCAGGCTTTCTGCTACAAAGTCGCTTATAGAGCGCAGGGATGTTATCGTTGTTTCCAGTGTTTCAAGTATCTACAATATCGGTTCTCCTGAAGAATGGAGGAGGATGTCTGTTGTGCTAAGACCTGGTGAGCAGCTTGAAAGGGGCGATCTGTTCGCAAAACTTATTGATATTCAGTATGAGCGTAATGAAATTGATTATGCGAAAGGTACTTTTCGTTCCAAAGGGGATACTGTGGAGGTGTTTCCCGCACAGGAAAATCATGGTATTCGTATCGAACTGTTCGGGGATGAGATCGATAGGATATCCTCTTTTGATCCTCTGACGGGTAAGACGCTCGGTGTTGTGAAAGAGGATAACAGCATTGTCATATATCCTGCAAAACATTTTGTCATGCCGCAGGATGAGATGGTGAAGGCACTCAATTCCATTGAGACTGAACTTGAGGAACAGGTTGCAAAGCTTGAGTCTGATAACAGGGTCCTGGAGGCTCAGAGGCTGTTGCAGCGTACGAATTTCGATATGGAGATGATCCGTGAACTGGGTTATTGCAGCGGTATTGAGAACTATTCCCGTCATTTCGATGGAAGGAAACGCGGTGATCCTCCGTCTTCCCTGCTGGAGTTCTTCCCCGATGATTATCTGCTTGTGATCGATGAATCTCATGTAACCATTCCGCAGATAAGGGGGATGCACAACGGGGACCGTGCCAGGAAGGAATCTCTTGTGAATTACGGTTTCAGGATGCCTTCTGCTTTTGATAATCGTCCTTTAAAGTACGATGAGTTCCATCAGCGTATCAACCAGGCGATATATGTGTCTGCAACTCCTGCAGAATATGAGCTTGGGATCAGCAGTGCTGTAGTGGAGCAGATCATCAGGCCCACAGGTCTTGTGGATCCTGAGGTCTTCGTGCGCCCTGTGGAAGGTCAGATAGACGATCTTATCGGTGAGATCAATAAGGTCACAGAACGTGGCTGGCGCACCCTTGTAACGACCCTTACCAAGCGAATGGCAGAGGACCTGACTGACTATCTGCTCGAAATGGGGATTCGGGTTCGCTACATGCATTCGGACATTGACACTCTCATGCGGGCTGAGATCATCCGCGACCTGAGAAAAGGTGAGTTCGATGTGCTTGTGGGTATAAATCTTCTGAGGGAAGGTCTTGACATCCCGGAGGTAGCCTTTGTTGCTATCCTTGATGCTGACAAGGAAGGTTTCCTGCGTTCCGAGAGGTCCCTGATCCAGACTATAGGGAGGGCTTCCAGGAACTCTGAAGGCTATGTAATTCTTTATGCTGACAATATGACCGGTTCAATGGCATCTGCACTTAAGGAATCCAACAGGAGGCGTGAGATGCAGCTTGCATATAACAGGGAAAACAACATTACTCCTCAGACCATAAGGAAGGCCTTGCAGAAGGAACTTGTTGAAGCAAAGTACGAAGAGGTAAAGTCAGAGGTCCTTGAGGTAGCAGAGGATATGTCCGATATGGAGATAGCAGATATGATCATTGACCTTGAGGCGGAGATGCATTCTGCGGCTGCAAATCTCGAATTTGAAAGGGCAGCAGCACTCAGGGATGAGATCAGGGATCTTCGAAGTACATATTCTTTATAATTGCTTTCCATGGGTTTGATGTTTTGTATTGGACTCTTTGCAATACTCTCACCTTGTAGTTCATTTTAAGCGAAAGATTTATATCTTTCAAATCCCTGTTAGGGGATGCAAAACCGCAGTGCGCTGATGGTCTAGTGGCTATGACTGGGGCCTTCCAAGCCCTAAACCCGGGTTCAAATCCCGGTCGGCGCATCTTTCTTCTATTTTTAAAATGATCAAATACCTTAGTTTGATCTTTATAAATTCGTTTAAAAGCCACAGTTCAGTTCTCTGGTATGTCAAAAGAATTATATCAGTTCTGTTCCCAGATTAATTATTACAGTTCTTTAAGGAGTGATCTTTCTATGAAACTGGGCTATCCCTGTATTAACAGAAGCATTGGGTGTGCTGCCAACAGGAAGTTCCGGCTTGCTTCATATTCTGAAGAGAAGCTGGTCGATACGGTCACCAATAATCTGGATTGCATGCAAAGGATACTGGAATATAATCTGGATAACGAACTCTTATTCTTCAGGCTGAGTTCCGACACTGTTCCATTTGCTTCCCATCCCATATGTGAGTTTGACTGGCCGGACTACTTCAAATCTAAACTGCAGGATATCGGCCGGTTCCTTATTGACAACAACATGAGGATATCCATGCACCCGGACCAGTTCATTCTTCTGAACTCTCCTAATGAGGAAATTACGCAGAGAAGTATTGCAGAACTTGAGTACCACTACAAACTACTGGATGCTATGGGGCTGGACAGTACTGCGAAGATACAGATACATGCAGGGGGTATCTATAAGGACAGATCACGTGCAATTAAGAGATTTGTTGAAAGGTATGAGGGTCTTGAACCGGCTCTGAGGAAAAGGCTTGTTATTGAGAACGATGACAGGCTGTACGGTCTCAGGGATTGCCTCAGGATACATGAGCTCTGCAATATACCTGTTATTTTTGATAGCTTCCACCATGAGTGTCTCAATAATGGGGAGCCCCTTTCAAGTGCTTTAGGTGATGCTGCTTTGACATGGGGGAAGAAAGACGGCGTTCCAATGATCGATTATAGCAGCCAGGAACCCGGTGCAAGAAAAGGAAGGCATACAACATCCATAGATACTGCGCTTTTCCGGGATTTTCTTGAAGTGGCAGCGGGATTCGACCTTGATATAATGCTTGAGATCAAGGATAAGGAAAAGAGCGCATTAAAGGCCATTGTTATAATGAAGGAGCTTGGACTGGCATGATATGGAATATCCTGTGCTTCTTGCACTCCTCACTCTAAAGATTTATTAACCTCGCAATCCCATATATTATCATGGAAATAAAGGGGGCAGTAATTGTGATAGTGGCAACATTGATAGTCCTTGTTGCAATCTGGTTCCTGGTGGGGGTCAGAATCTCTATGAGTACTGAACAGGTTAATTATACAGTGATCGAAGAGCTTGGCGATGGTGTTGAGATAAGACAGTATGAAGAGAATACTTTCATATCTGCAGATGCAGGTGGCTCAAACTCCGGTTTCAGGATACTCTCCGGCTACATCTTCGGAAAGAACGAACAAAATACAAAGATAGCGATGACCGCTCCTGTGATATCAAGGCAGGAGGGGAATGTGATGCATATGTCTTTCGTCCTGCCGGAAGGTTATGATTCTCAAAATGCACCTGATCCGCTGGAGGAAGGCGTGGTAATACATGATGTGGCTCCGAGAAAGGTTGTGGCGATCAAATTCTCCGGTTATGTCACAGATTCCAAAATAGGATCTCACAGGGCAATACTTGAAGAGAAGATCTCTGAGAATGGTCTGAAGACAAAAGGGGATATATTCCTTATGCGCTACAATCCTCCGTGGGTGCCACCTCTGATAATGAGGAACGAACTTGCAGTGGAGATCGAGTAATGTCCCGGTTCAAGCGTTCTCTCTTTATTTTCAGGAGGGACCTGCGGGTCGATGACAATACTGCTCTTCTTGCAGCCCTTGAGATGTCCGAAGAGGTGATCCCGTGTTTCATATTCGACCCACTACTGAGCGGTCCTGAAAGGAAGAACTTCAACAGCAATGCCTTTCAGTTCCTTCTGGAGTCTCTTGATGATCTAAAAGGGCAGCTGGAAGCTGTGGGCGGCCGGTTATATCTCTTTTCAGGTCTTCCGGAAGATGTGATCGGCAACCTTCTGGAGAATTCCGGTATTGATGCGGTCTTCATGAATCATGATTATACTCCCTTCAGTCTCAAAAGGGATGAGACGATCGCAAGTTTGTGTAATAGCAGGAATGTTGATCTGCTTCAGTTCCACGACTGTCTGCTCACCGAGCCCGGGACAATACGCACTAAACAGGGTACTCCTTATAAAGTATTCACACAATTCTTCCGGTCGGCCTCAAAAAAAGATGTTCCCATTCCTTCAATGTTAAGTGGTTTAAGTGAAGATATTGCTGATCGTTTTTGCAATGGTGGCCTCGGTGCAGGTGAGTTTGATGATGTTTCAGATATAGATCTTCTGAAAGTCTCAGGCTCGCTTCCTGAGAGTAACGGCCAACTGTTCACAAATGGGGGGAGGGCCAACGCCCTTTTCGTTCTGGGGTCTCTTTCTGATCTCTCGAACTACGATCGTGAACGTGATCTGCCCTATGTCAGGGGCACGACCGGTCTTTCTGCGCACAATAAACTGGGTACGATCTCCATCAGAGAGTTCTACTATTCTGTTCTCCATGAACTTGGCAGGGATCACACGCTGATCAGTGAGTTGTACTGGCGGGATTTCTTCACACAACTTGCTTTTGAGTTCCCTGAGGTGTTCAGCCATGCCTTCAAGGGCAAGTTCGATGTTCTCGATTGGTACAATGACAGGAATCTGTTTGAGGCATGGTGTTCAGGAAATACAGGATTCCCAATTGTGGATGCCGGTATGAGGGAGTTGAACACCACAGGATATATGCACAATCGTGTCAGGATGATCGTGGCATCCTTCCTGGTGAAGGATCTGCACATAGACTGGAAGTGGGGAGAGCGCTATTTTGCAAGCAAACTGGTGGATTATGATCCCTGTGTGAATAATGGGAACTGGCAGTGGGCTGCCTCTACAGGCGCGGATTCACAGCCTTATTTCAGGATATTCAACCCCTGGCGCCAGCAGAAAAAGTTCGACAAAGATTGTGAATATATCAAGAAATGGATTCCCGAACTCGGGGATATAGAAACTTCTGTTATCCATAAACTCGAAACGGACAAAGATATCGATATTCAGGATTATCCGAAACCAATAGTAGACCACAGCAAGGAAAGAGATATTGCATTGTTCATGTTCAAGTCAGCAAGTCAGACCACAGATGTATGATGAATTCCTGAACTGAAAAACAATGCCTGAAGTGCGCAATATTAATATATAAAACGAATATTTAGAGATTGCTCATTTGCGGGGGTTGCCCAGCCAGGCCAAAGGCGCAGGGCTTAGGACCCTGTCTCGTAGGAGTTCGTGCGTTCGAATCGCACCTCCCGCACCATTTTTCAGAGATGGTATCACTTTTGAGAATGCATTCTGTTATATCTTATTTTCTGAGATAACATTAATTCTTTGTGTTAAATATCAAAGAATTAATTTTCATGATTGTACTATGGAAAATAAAAGTCTTTTCTAAAAAAAGAATTTGAAGAGAAGCTCAGTTGCTTAACTCTTCAGATCGCTGATTATCATCTCAGCTGATGCTATCCATTCGTCTGCAACGCCTGTCTCAATCGCTTTTCCGCTCTGAGCCTCGACATGGTTGATGAAAGCATTTAACTGATTGGCAGCAGCTTTCTCATTTCCTTTAGAAACGGATTTAAGTGCTGCATCCAGCTTTGCCTCAAGTCCTCTGTCGATAGGCAGTCTCAGATCCTCGGAATCCACCTGTGATCTGAGGGCTATGATGTCAGCTTCAATGTTTGGAGGCACCAGCACAGCATCTATAACATGTACAACACCATTGTCAGCTTCGAGATCAACAACAGTGACTTTAGCATCGTTGATGAATACGCCGTCTTCATTGATCGTGACCAGAATGTTCTTGCCTAATAATGTGGTAGCAGTCATTCCATCTGAAAGGTCTGTTGACAGAACTCTTTCTCCAAGTGCATGATAAAGCAATATGTTTGTCAGTTCCTCTTCAGTTAAACTAGCAAGAAGTCCTGGTGGCAGTGCTGCAAATGCAGCATCTGTTGGTGCAAATACTGTGAAATTTGCATCCTGTGCTGATAGAGGTGTTGTTAATCCAGTATCATTCAATGCTATTTCAAGAATTGTATGTTTTGGACTATTGCTGATTATGTCCACGACAGTGGCTGGCGGTACCAGTACAGCATCTATCACATGTACAACACCATTGTCAGCTTCTAGATCAACAACGGTTACTTTAGCATTGTTTATGAAGACATCCGTTCCATCTATTGTTACCAGAACGTCCTTTCCCAGTAATGTGGTAGCAGTCATTCCATCTGAAAGGTCTGTTGACAGAACTCTTTCTCCAAGTGCATGATAGAGCAATATGTTTGTCAGTTCCTCTTCAGTTAAACTACCGAGAAGTCCTGGTGGCAGTGCTGCAAATGCATCATCAGTTGGTGCAAATACTGTAAAATTTGCATCCTGTGCTGATAGAGGTGCTGTTAATCCAGTATCATTCAATGCAGTTTCAAGAATTGTATGATTTTCACTATCATTGATTATATCTGTCACAGTGCCTGCGCTTGCAGTTGCTGTCAAAGAAAAAACAACAGCTAAAAGTGTCAATAACCATATCGTACTTTTATATTTCATTATTTAACCCCCGTATTTGGCATTTGTGCCTAGTAAAAAATTCACTTAATAATATATATACATTAACAATTTTCTGAGACTGATTAGTATATTTATATTATTAATTAATTCCTGATATTTTTAACAATTAGGGATTGTGTATACTATTCTGCTTCATCATCCGGATAGATTGGCTTAATAAAAAAGCATGAAAAAAGAAGGGGAGAGATGAGCCCCCACTCATCTGAATCGCTTCCCAACCGTGTCATACCCTGACACACTATATTGTGTGTTTCAGTATATAATTATATCGAACTAATATAAATGTTATAGTTCAAGTAGGCTTGATTCTGTTATATTTGTAATTATTATTAATATGGTTTATAGCTTCCAGTTATCTTTTACTTCTGTTTGCTGTCGATGGGATGTTATACACTTTCATCAATTCTATTTTATAAACAGCGTAATAATCACTAATGTATGATCTGGAATCTCTTTCCTGGGATAAGTGATCTCGTCCTCTCATTACTTTCAAAATCTTTTAAATAAGGGTTAACTTAAAATCCACTTATTTACTAATTATATATTGGGGTGATATAAATGAAATTTAAAATAATGATTTCAGTAGTGCTTATGGCTTTGTTTTTAGTGATGCCTGCCGGTGCAGACCTTTTTGATGATATGAATGCAGAAGTAACTGAATATAATGATAAGGTCGATCAGATCCCAGGCGTTCTTAAAGGGATCCTTTCTGACCAGGACGTCATTATAGTTGTTTATATGAATGAAGATGATTCCGAATCTGAGGATGGATCTGTTGAGCTTGAAGGCCCTGAATTCACACTTGAGCTCACCGATGGCCCATACGTAACAGAAAGCGGTGCGATTATGACGATGATCGCGACCACAGATTCTGATGCATCGGTCATCGATTTCGGAAGATGGAGTGAACTTGATGATGATCGCATGTGGAACGGCGAGGAGTTTGCCGAAACAATAGTTGTGACCACTAACGAAGATACTGCAAGGGCCATGCTGGATTCCGAATCTCCCGGAGATACTTTTATGGATGCATATGACAGCGGCCTGGTCACCATCGAAGCTTCCGATCGTGCAAGGATGACAACAACTATCTCTCTTTCACTGATGCCATGGGTAATGAAGATCTATGCAATGATCGCCTGATCCCGATCATTTATTTTTTCGGCTCATTGGATGGTCCGATGGGCTGATGGCTTTTTTGGTTACCTGCCAAGGATTAAGGCTTAGTCTTAGAAGTGGTTTTCTTTTTGTGTTTGCCCGCAGCTCTGTTCTGATTTATGGATCTTGTTTGCCAGGGCTTTAGCTATTAAGTACATAGAAAATAAGCAAATTTATGTTTAGTTTATTGCTGTTAAGTTAAGTAGTTTAAAAATAGAAAAAAGAATTGGCACTGAAAAGTGCCAAATTGGTTTCAGGCACAAAGTTCACAAATTGGGTCGTAAGTGAAGTATGTTGCCCAGTTACCTTTCTCAGTAAATCTCTTAGGATCTTCACAGTCAGCTCCCCATGCGCTCTCCTCTCCTATCTGTTCCAGATAATTTATCTGTATAAGGTAGTTGAGTCCGGCTTTATTGTCACCGCGGTTGTCAGCTGTTATTAACAATTTATTTTGTCCGGCTATTGGATAGATATCGTGATCGGTTACACTGCTCCACAAAGCATCTTCTCCAATATATTCATCATTCAGATAGAGCACATAAGCATCGTCACATGCAATCTTTATTGATCCCTCTATATGTGCGGCATCTTCTGATATCTCAAACATATGTGTGAAGTTTACAGTTTCAATAGGATCTACTGATAGTTCATATGGGTACCAGATCCAATCTCCACCTTCATAATCACTATATCCTAATGATCCTGGTTCGCCAGGCCATCTTGGTCCGATATCTGCATCAGCAACTTCGATTGCCAATCCTGTGCCACCGCTAGCATTTGTCCAATTTACGTCTGCTGCATTACTAAAGAACTCTTCCTCAAATTCGCCGATCTCTACAACAGCTGCATGAGTTGCTATTGTAACACCGTCACAGAATCCGTCTGGTAGATCTGCAAGTGGAATTGTTTCTGTATACTCTGTCACATAGTGAAGACTGTCATTTCCATAAGCAAACTGTCCTGGAATTGGATTACCCTTCTTGTTTTGTTGAATATCTGCAGCTTTGAGTCCAATATCGAAGTGTGTCTCAGTGAAATACCAGTCCTCATACTCCTCGTCGATCATGTATTTCACATACAGGTTTGTGCAGTCATGCCAGACATCGACTGTACCTATTGGAATGTCCTGACCTGCAAAGAGACAATATGTTGAGAGAGTTGGATCATATGCGTCGAAACAGATGTTGTCAATTGCAAAAGGTTCAGATGGGTTCATTACTAGTTTTACACTGGCGATTCCCGGACCAGTGACTTCCAGAGTTTTAAGTATATTATGATATTGTGCATCATTACCGCTATTGATTTCGTATCCTTCTCCTATATAGCAGTTCATAATCCTATCTATTTCAACTCCTGAAATGTCGTAGGCTATCAAAGTTGCACAGACATTACCCTTTTTAAATTTGTCATAATCTCCGAAATCGAAGAGCTGAAGTGAAAAATTGTTTACTAATGTGTTTTCATTAAATGTAAATTCAAATATTTCCTCTTCTAATAGAGATGCAGAATTTACACACATGCCATTACCAGTTAGGTATCCATTATTATAGACGTTGAGATTGGTTCCATCGTTGGCATTATATGCAATAATTGTTGAATCATTTTCAGCAACAAGTAATGCATCATTAGTAGTGCAGTTTATCTCCAGAAAGCCGTTCCATTCCATTCCTTCGACTGAATCACCTGGATTCAATGTTGTATCTTCGAAGTCTACGCAGACCATCTCGGCTGAAGCGCCGGAGACGAATATTATTGATACTAAGGCTATAAGCCCAAGCAAAGCTATGTTTCTTAATTTACTCATACTAACCCGCCCTTTATGTCATTTGAATTAAATTAATCCGTGCTTTTATGTATTTTTATCTCTCTATATAACAATATCGACATGCGGCGAGCTATTATGCTCATTATTATGAGCATTGATCTGTTTTTTTGGAGGCTACAATTTATGTTTTTTTTATATATTGAGGGGGTAGAGTCTTGTTCTACTTTTTACCAGAATGGATATGTTTTTATTTACTGTGGTTAAAGGTGTGGATATGGGTCCTGTTCTTTACATCTACTCTCTTGCTGTCTGGGTGGTGTTTGTGTTCCTTGCAATAATAAACGGTATCTTCAGAGGACTCTATGCGCCTCACACAGGTGAACTTCTTGCCCATCAGATAAGTTCAATCATCTTCAGCACGGTCATTTTTGGAGTAACCTATGCTTTCCTGAAATATTCCGGTGTCTCCGGAAACACGGTCCGGTTCATCTATGTAGGCCTGATGTGGGTGGCCCTGACCGTATCCTTTGAATTTCTATTCGGGCATTTTGTCGTAGGGCATTCATGGGAACACCTGCTGCATGATTACAATTTTCTCGAAGGGCGCATCTGGTTGCTCGTTCTTATTGTGACAGCAATTTCCCCTTGGCTTGCCAGCAGGATGCTTTCCTGAGGTGGCTGAGGCAGAGATAATTCGTACTTTCAGTAACTCTGTTATTCTTTCTTTGTTTATTTTCTCCGGGGAAAATATCTTTATCTGTTTCATCTTTATCTGTTTCATCTTTTTCCTGTGCCCTCAAAGAGTCTCTTCTCTTCTTCTGACACCTCTCTATTGAAAAACGCAGGTTCAAGTGGTCATTGAGTCTGACAAGTTAGCAGTTTCACTCATACCAGGGCACCCCATCTTGAAATATTCAACAATGTCGGGATATGTTATCAGGATAATATCCCTTTATTTCTAGATGATCTCTTTCTGTGGTGAACTTTGATTTTTGATATATTCCAAGACTTTTCTATTCACTTATTTCCGCATCATAGCGTTTATAGGAAATTTCCAGTTTTAATCTTGTTTGGGGAAGCATATGTTTGGTTTACGTTTTTTTCGCTCAATAGAAACTCTTATAAACGATTAATCATTATAGATGTGTACAATGATTAATCGTGATATTTAATCGTTGACTAAATAAAATCAAACATAAGATCGGAGGAAAGGACAAATGGACACATACTACGAAGGTTCCATGATGGACGACGAAGACAACATCCTTGAATGGACAACTGGAGGACTTAACATTGACAGTAACGGTGCTTTTATTGCCACGCTGACAGTGTCCATCGCTATTGCTGCCCTCATCAGGCTTTCATCTTACGTCAATCTCTTTTGAGGGGCATCTCGTTCCTTACCATTGGGTATGATCTGGTTTGCTCAGGATCACTGAGCATTCCAATGTACCTCAAAACCTCTTTGTTCTTACAAAGGGTTGTGACAGAAAGGTTTATAAATTATTAATCATTATAGATATGTTTGATGATTAATCGTGACAATTAATCGGAATGTATACAAACATCAACTCGATAAAAATCAGATCTACAAAAATTAACTCTAAACATTAAAACACTAAAATAGATACTAAAACCGGAGGAAAGAACAAATGGATACATACTACGAAGGTACCATGATGGACGATGAAGACTACATCCTTGAATGGACAACTGGGGGACTTAACATTGACGGCAAAGGCTTTTTCATTGCCACCCTTACAGTATCCATTGCCATGGTTGCCTTCATGAGACTTGCATCTTATGTCAACCTCTTTTGAAGTAAAGGAGAATTACCATTCCGGAAATTCCTTTATTTCATTGGTTTTCATTATTCTCCATTTTCTTTTTGCGATGGTCGCTTTTTGTGATCATCGCGACCTTAACTTCTCGAAGTACTTCTGATGATATTCTTCTGCAGGATAAAATACATCAGCAGGAACGATCTCAGTCTTTATACTATTGATATATTGCTTGCTTTCTTCCTGCTTCTTCTTTGAGTTCAGAGCAGTTTCTTTTTGATTCTCATCGTGATAGAATATCGCAGACCTGTATTGAGTACCGGTGTCCGGTCCCTGCTTGTTCATGGTGGTAGGATCATGTATTTTCCAGAATACTTCCAGCAGTTCTTCGTATGAAACGATCTCAGGGTCGAAAAGGATCTCTATGGATTCTGCGTGTCCGGTCCTGCCCGTGGCTACATCATAATAACCGGGACTTTCCATTGAACCGCCTGTATAACCGACCTTTGTTGATGCTACTCCCCTTACTCTGCTGAAATTATCTTCAACTCCCCAGAAACATCCGGCTGCAAATGTGGCTTTCTCCAGCATTATACTCACAATCTCCTTTAACGACAGCTTTATTCCTTTTCCTCGAAGTCCATAGCAGCTGAATTGATGCAATAACGTTTCCCCGTTGGCTCTGGTCCGTCATCAAAAACATGTCCCAGGTGGCTTCCGCAACTGCCACACAAGACTTCTATCCTGTGCATGAAATGACTATTGTCAGTTACAAGTTTTACGCGGTCACTGGATATAACGTCATGGAAACTTGGCCATCCTGATTGTGAATCGAACTTAGTTTCTGATTCGAATATGGTCTGTCCACAGGCTGCACAATGATAAGTTCCTTTTTTCTTATTTGACAACAGTTTACCGGTAAAAGGCATTTCTGTTTTCTTTTTCCTTAGAATTGCATACTGTTCTGGTGTCAGTATATTTTTCCACTCTTCTTCTGATCTTTCGATCTTCTCTGTTATGCTGATACCCCCAAAAGAAAAATAATGTATAAAAATTGGCGCTTGGAAATAAGTACTTTGTGCAGCTTCTTTTTCGTCTCAATTATTCGGGAATGTTCTTATACAAACAATCCAGATATTTAGTGGGGTAAATTATTATGGCGGAATATACTGAATTGTGCAGTACTGAAGATGTGCCTGAAGGAGAGATGAGAAGTTTCATAACAGGGGATAATGAGATCCTTGTAGTAAACCTGAAAGGCGAGTTCTACGCCCTGGATGCCATCTGCAATCATATGGGTGGCAAGCTTGTAAAAGGAAGGTTGAAAGACAACCTTGTGATCTGTCCTGTCCACAGGTGCCGCTATGACGTTACATCCGGGAAGGTAAAAAGGGGTGCTGGTTTCCTTGTAGAGACATTTTCAGGTAAATGCGGTGACCAGAAAGCGTATGAGCTCAAGGTAGAAAATGGCAGGGTTTATGTAAAGATCTGAGCATATTCTCCCCGTAAATCCTTATATATAGTAGTATCTATCATGTATCCATGGTGTTTCTTATCATATTAGGATCCCTTGCTCTATTGGCACTTCTTATTGGTCTGATCCTCAATATCGGCGTAAAGAAAGTCGATGATGGTCAGGGGCCCGCAACATATCCCAAAGGATACTGGCTTGGAAGGGGGATCGCATTGGGAATCCTTCTGGGTGTCCCAATTGGCCTTGTTCTTGGTATCTTTGCCGACAACATCGGGCTTGGTATTGCCCTTGGACCGGCAATGGGTCTGGCGCTTGGAAGTGCAATAGGCTCTTTACTTGAGAAGAAGCACAAGGAAAGTCTTCGTCCTCTGACCGAGGAAGAGAGAAGGGTACAGAGGATGCTTGTGGTGTTTACTATAAGTTTCCTGATCCTTGGTGTTACCTTGCTCTTTATTTTGTTCTATTTGTATGGGGTGATGTGAGATATTTTAAGGCAAACTGATTTCAGAGTTCCTGGTCTTAATGCTCCGGTAATTCAATATTACTATGGCTCTGTAACTTTACAGTAGTCAAATATGTATATCACCTGTGCCTTATTATACCCTATGGATATTTCGGACATTATTCCTTCCTGGCTCTCATGGGACATTGCAGTGATTTCCTTTGTGTTTTTTGTAATTATACTGACATTTCTGTTAGCTAAGCTGGTAAACAGATTGTTGAAAGCATATTTCGTGCTGGCAAGCAAAAAGATGAACATCGATGAGACCACTTACGGACTTGTACGCCGTATAATAGTTGCCATGGTCTATTTTTCCGGATTTTTTGTGATCATATTCAGCATCCCAAGTCTTCGTGACCTTTCCATAGCCCTCTTTGCAGGAGCAGGATTTGCAGGTATCGTTATTGGTATGGCTGCTCAGAACACTCTTTCCAATATCATTGCAGGAGTTGCCCTTGCAACTTTCAGACCTTTTAGAGTTGGTGACCTGCTTACCATTCACGAGGAGTATGGTCGCGTGACCGATATCACACTGGGATATACCAAGATCCGAACCTGGGATAACAGGAGGCTCAATATTCCGAACCATATCATCAGCGATGAAGCTATCATTAACTGGTCCATCGATGATCCGACAGTCAACTGGACCGTTGGGATAGGGATAAGCTATGACTCAGACATAGATATTGCACGCAGGATTATGATCGAGGAGGGCTACAAGCACCCGGAGGTTATGAACTACGTAGATCTTTTGCGTTATCAGCCATATGCGCAGCCCGGCGATGAGGTATCCGTACTGGTCACAGAACTTGCAGATTTCTCTGTGAACCTTAAGTTGTATGTATGGGTGCGTGACCGTTCGGTTGCATATGCTACCGGTTGTCAATTGAAAGAGGCCATCAAAAAGAGATTCGATGCAGAAGGTGTTGAGATACCATTCCCATACAGGACCATTGTTTACAAGAAAGATCTTGAGGATCCGGCTCATGAGTCGGTATCCTGATCATTATTTATATTCTTTGAATATCTGCTCTGGTTAATTGTGTCAGTTAGTTTTCTTTTTGTTCACTGTTTTTTTGCCCGATCTTAAAATGTTTGACAAATAATTTATAGTACAATTCTGTTCTTAACTACAATCAGAACAGAGAATGTGCAACTATGATGGGTCGATTCAAACACGGTGACGATATTTTCTATGGTGAGGTAAGCGGTGGGCTTGTGACGTCCATGGAGCACGAAGGCAGGACCTTTGAGCTATCCGGGCTCACGGTACTTCCTCCTGCAACTCCTTCAAAGATAATCTGCATTGGTCTGAACTACGTTGACCATGCCATTGAGCTTGATATGGAAATCCCCACAGAACCTGTGATATTCATGAAACCTTCCTCTGCTGTGATCGGTCCGTGCGATCGGATAGTATATCCTTCAATCAGCCAGCGTGTGGATTATGAGGCTGAACTTGCTGTTGTTATCGGGAAGAAATGCAGGAACATCAGCTCTGAGAATGCAATGGATGTAATTGCAGGCTATACATGCTTTAATGATGTCACGGCCCGTGACCTGCAGCAAAAGGATGGACAGTGGACCCGCGCCAAGAGCTTTGACACGTTTGCTCCCCTGGGACCATTTATTGTTCCTAAAGAGGAGTTTGACCCTTCCGATGTCAATGTCACCAGTCTTTTGAACGGTGAGGTCAGGCAAACCTCAAGTACATCGAATCTGATATTTGATATTCCTCATCTGATCGAGTTCATATCCGGCATCATGACCCTTGATATCGGTGATGTGATTGCCACGGGTACTCCTCCGGGGGTAGGTGAACTGGAACGTGGTGACGTTGTGGAAGTTAAG
>JBNJIC010000012.1:0-22903 GCA_051749005.1 Halobacteriota archaeon
TTGATCAGCCTGAGATTATCTCTCTGGTGCAGTCCTATGCTCGGTTCGTCAAGGATATACAGCACGCCCATAAGGCTGGATCCGATCTGTGTGGCAAGTCTGATACGCTGTGCCTCTCCTCCTGAAAGGGTTGCTGCCGAGCGGCTCAGTGTGAGGTAATCAAGACCAACGTCCATCAGGAATCCCAGTCTTGACTTGATCTCCTTGAGGATCAGCCTTGCAATTGAATATTCACGTGGTGTGAGGGTAGGTTCCAATTCCTCAAAGAACTGCAATGATGTCTCCACGGACATCTGCGTGACCTCTATTATGTTGTTCTCATTGATGGTCACAGCGAGACTGGCAGGTTTCAGCCTGTTTCCGTTACAAACAGTACATGGTCTGGTGGTGATGTATTTCCTGAGCCTGTCCTTCGTGTTCTCGGAATCAGTATTGTCATATGTCTTCGAAATGTTGGAGACAACTCCCCGGAAGCGTCCTTTGTGCTTCCACATCCCACCATTCCTGCCGATGTGCACAAAGTCTATCTTTTCACTGGTACCATTGAAGATGATGTCCTTGTGCTTCTGGTCAATTTCCTCGAAGGGCACATCCATTGAGAATCCGAAATGCTGTCCCACGGATTCCAATGCCTGCATGTAGTAGCCATCCTTTTTGCTCCACGGCTCTACCGCACCTTCCCTCAGTGTCAGGGTGGGGTCAGGTACTATCAGTTCAGGATCGAATTCCATTGAAGTGCCAAGACCGTGGCATTCCTCACAGGCACCCTGAGGACTGTTGAATGAGAATGCAGATGGTTCCATTTCCTCAAAACCGATCCCGCAGTCCGTACATGCAAGGTTTTCACTGAAAACCATCTCTTCGCCTTCAAGAACGTGTACCATCAGTGTTCCGCCACTCTTCTCAAGTGCAGTTTCCACGGAATCCGACAATCTCTCCTCGATTCCTTTCTTGATCACAAGCCTGTCCACAACCACTTCGATGTTGTGCTTGTAATAACGGCCAAGTTCGATGGATTCGGCATCATCAAGTGATATAATCTCTCCATCCACCCTTGCACGAGCAAAGCCTTCTCCCCTGAGATCCGTTAGGAGTTTCTTGTACTCTCCTTTGCGTTCTCTCACAAGGGGTGCAAGGATATGGACCTTTGAGCCTTCTTCTATTCTTATTATGCTGTCAACGATCTGGTCAACGCTCTGCGGTTCGATTGCCTTTCCACATTTCGGACAATGCCTGATGCCTATTCTCGCATATAGCAGCCTCAGGTAATCATAGATCTCGGTAACCGTTCCCACTGTGGAACGTGGGTTCTTGCTGGTGGTCTTTTGCTCTATGGAGATTGCAGGAGAAAGCCCTTCGATGTACTCAACATCCGGTTTTTCCATAAGTCCCAGGAACTGCCTTGCATAAGCTGAGAGCGATTCCACATACCGCCTTTGTCCCTCGGCATATATTGTATCAAATGCAAGGGATGATTTCCCGGAACCGCTGAGTCCTGTAATGACTATCAGTTTGTCACGGGGAAGGACGAGGTCGATGTTCTTCAGGTTGTGCTCCTTGGCACCTTTTACTATTATATTTTTCAGGGACATGGTTTCTGGAAGGTAGTATTTTTCAGGAATGTAATGTTTTGAAGGATTAGTTGGGATTTGAGATATTTGAGTGACAGGATTAAAGGTTTGCTGTTGAGCCTGAGTGCAAATGATTCTTAATTTTGTACTCATCCAGTAAAATCGATTCTTTCTTTTAATGAGAGCATATAATAAAAAGTGGACGAAGTCATGAAATTTACAGACATCACAGGATTCGAAGAGACTAACAACTCAAGTTGATATTTTCTATTTTTTTGTTATGAATCTATAGTAACAGACATATTTGAAATTCAGTTTGATGATATGGTCAGAAAACATTTATAAAATGACTAATATCACAACACAATGCAACATTGTAGAAATGTTAGGGGGGATTCAGTCAGTCTTGACGGAACAACTGAAACCCCATGCCCAAAGGCAAAGTTACACATTGCAGTTTGTACTATATAAGCGTATCTTTGCCTCTGGGGTACGTGAATTAACGAGGTAAGATACATGAAAATAAATATTAAATCTGGGACAGGTGCGACACTAATAGTAATGCTATTGGTGAGCATGGCATTTGTGCAGGCTGCAAGTGCACAAGAAGTATTAACGGTGGATGACAGTCCTTCCGAATGGGAGCAAGGTCTGATAGATGCTCTTAATTCTAATACAAAATACTTGTCCACAGATGATGTGATTGCGAATTATTGCGAAGTAAACAAAGCTAATATTTCAAAAAATGGTTTTGAAAATAAAGATATTGGATCAGACAAAAAGGATTCAAGTTTTAGAACATATTATCTAAAAGATGGATCTGAAATAACTTTCACCAATGAAAGCTTTTTTTTCATTACTAGCATGACGGAAGAACCAAATAATGAAACAGAATCTTTGAGCACCACTGCTACAACAAAATCGGTTCCTCTTCAGTATACTCCTTTGATCACGGCATCTATGACTGCTTATGACATGTATGGCTTAAAAATGTATAGTGTTTACTCACAAGGATCTTATGGTTACAGTGTATATCCTGCTACTGTGGAAGCTTATCATAAGGACTCATGGTACACGAGAGGCACTGGAAGTATTTGGCAGGTAAGTAACTGGGAAAAAGGTGGGTATGATTATCCCAACGAACCAAAATCCGAAATTTATGGTAGAGGTAATTTCCATTGGGGAATTGAATACGGTGTTATTGGTTTAATTATTCAGGATCAATATGTCACAGTTAAATCAACATGTGATCAATTTGGAAATACTCATTGCACCCATGTAGTAATAGAATGTTAAGAGGGTAAATATTATGGAGGATTTCGGTCAACCTTAGGATTTTGACACTTGCTTATGATTTACACATTAAGCAATTGTTTGAAAGTATTTTTATCGAAATCCTCTAATATATATGCAAGGCTGCGATTTTGTGATTGAGTATAAAGACTGCTGCTTCTATTGAATATTGTCTATGTACATGTCCAGACAATCAGTTGGTTTTCAAACTATGCAAAATAATGGCAATTCTTTTGTTCGGCCGTATTATAATATTCAAACAGAATCATGAAGGCAAAACTCAATATAGTAAAGGGTGAATTTATATGCTGACCAAATCTCGTAATATAAAATTGTTCATAATTTGTTTCGCGGTTGTTTTTCTAATTAATACTTTCTGGTTGGTAAATCCAGATTTATCGACTATTATAGCAGTTATTTTAATATCTTTACTTGAATCTTTCATTCCATATTTATCCATAGTCCTTATTATTTATATAATAAATCGTAACAGTCAATTGTCTTAATATCAGATTTAATTAATATGTTAATCCCTTAATCAAACCTTTAGTGCTATCATCTCAGGATTTCCGTTAAGAATATCTCAGAAAACCAGAATGTAATATCATGGAATTTTCTGAGATCATAGAATCCGAAGACACAAATAATGTCGATGACCGGTCAAAAGAAAGGCACATTCCCACGATCGAGGTCATCAGGAATTACGAAGGCACAGGAAAGGAATACATCCGTGTCTTTGTGGGGGAAAATGCAATACATCCAAACACCCCTGAGCATCATATCGAATATATTGAACTCTATGGCCGCACCAAGATGATGGACACGGTCACCATCGGCAGGGCAACCTTCGGTCTGGGGGTAAAGCCGGATGCTGTTTTCGGGCTGGTGAATTTTGGCAAGTACCGGGAATTCTGTACTATCGCCTATTGCAATGTTCACGGCCCCTGGCAGAACTGCATCGAGATACGTGAGCAACTCAGGCTGACGGCAGGTTGCAGAAGGGAAAAGTGTCTGCAGGAAGGGTTCGGGGTTTGAGATAAAGTTGTGTGGATCCTGTTAAGAAAGAAAAAGCCAACAAGTAAGAACAAAGAATTAACGAGATAACGAAAGAACGAACGAAAGAAAAGGTGCTCATGTGTTCCACGAGCAACCACGTTCAGGAAAAGATGGCATACAAAGCCATTCCGATGTCAACGAACACTTCCTTTATCATCGTTCCGAAAGTAAGTCCTTCGTATGAGATATTTCCTGTTTCATCGATCGTAACTTCAAGTGTTGGTTCTATTCCCTGTTCCTGCCATATATCGTAATTTCCGTCCCCGTCAAAATCGATCCAGTTGCCGCCTTCTACGATAAGTCCGGTTTCAGTGATAGCTGCATATTCTGTTTCTCTGCCATCAGGCAAGGTCGCATATACGTGCATGATCTCATTACCGAGAATACTGTGTACGAATCCCGGCAGTGTATCTACGTTCTTATTGTATACCTCTATAGCATCTACCATCAGGTCCCTTTCAAAATCACCTGTCATTTTGGTTTCCTGTTCTTCCTCGGTTTCGTTCTCATCGAATCCGTAATCAGGTTCAGGGGGTACCGGCTTATCTACTTTCCAGTAGTCACATGCAAGTATCTCATCATGGACCCAGTTTCCGTTCTCATCGTAGTCTGTCTTTGACTGGATGTACACATATCCATCAGAGGATTTAGATGGGACATGGCTTCCCTGTTCGTCCTCTACCATATAATTTACAACCAGTGTACATCCTATCAACTTGTAGCCGGGTTGTGCCTGAGGACAATCTTCTGTACATTGGTAATATTTACCTGCCTGTGCTCCTGCTACCGTTCCGGTAAGCAGTATCATTAATATCAATATGGTTAGTGCTCGTTTCCCCATCATTATCGCTCACATTTATCTTATCTGGTCATTAATATCAATATATTTACAAATAATATTTTATCAATAAAATAGTATTATTCATTACATAATTATATTCTCTTTGGATTTCACGATTCATAATGGTTTAAGAGATGTTTTTGTGAACTTTAACAGAGGTCATCTTCTTGAGTTTTCTGATCTCAAAGTTCTATATCCACCTCATAGACCTCTTCCACATTCTCCTTGTGGATTTTCCAGAATGGTTCTTCACCGTACTCTTCCATAAGTTTCAGTGTCCTTCTGGGAATCGTCTTTGGTCCCAGTACCGCCCCGGGTCTTTCAGGATCATCGATATAATCGGTCTCCATCATGAACCGTGTTCCCTCTTCAAGGGCCTGCTCAATGGCTCCTTTGCCGGCAAGCACTCCCGGGAAGATGCCAAGCTTTTCACAGATGTTCACAAGAGGGGGGGCGTAATGCTTGACCACTTTATTCAACTGAATCCCTGTTTTCTTTGCTCTTTCTGTGATATCTATCAGTTCCGGCTCCTCTACACTCTCAGTATGCAGCTGGATCGCACAGTCGTGGTCCTTTGCAAGCATGAACCCATGTTCCATGATGGCGTTAGAAGCATCCCATATCTCTTCCGGGACCGGATAGTGCGGGCGTCCGCTCTTGAGTCCTACGGCAACTCCCTCGTCGACATACTTTGCAGCGATCTCTAGGCCGCTCTTCATAAGTTCAACAGCTCTTTCCAGTTCCATGCGCTCGGTGAGCTTTGTGATCTCGGCCGGATGGACACCGAGTACCGGGAATGCTTTGACACCGGTCTCGTTGATCTGTCTGGCAAGGTCTACGGTCTCATCGAAGACGATCCTGTAGTCCTCAGGCTTTGTGACCTCCACTCCGATGGTCCATGTGGGTTTTGTAACAAGTATTATGTGAGTTCCGCCGGCATTCTGGAAATCCTTTACGGCCTTGATGCCTTTTGCACGGGGATCGATGTGCATGTGCTCATCGGTAATGGGGATCGTTGGTGATGTGTTCATGTGTTAATAGATGTGGTGAAGGCAGATAATGTTACTGTCTTTTATCAAAAACAGCAGAAGACCCCTTCCGTAAGGTGGGGGATGAATGCGTACTAATGTGATGGCGACAATTGCTTAACACAAAATACAAATAAAGTTAAATATATATGGTAGAGTGTATGTTGAAAGCCTATAAGTATAGATTGTATCCAAACAAAGAACAAGAAAAAAAGTTCTTACAACACATTGGTGCTGGCAGATTCATCTATAATTGGGCTTTAGAACAGAAAATCAAATCTTATGAACTGGATGGTAAATCAGTATCAAGATTCACATTGAACAAGATGATACCTGAATTAAAATTAGAACATGATTGGTTGAAGGTTATTAATTCTCAATCATTGCAGGGTGCTACCTTAAATCTCGATAATGCTTTTACCAAATTCTTTAGGGAAAAGAAAGGATTTCCGAAATTTAAGTCAAAAAAGAATCCCGTTCAGTCATTTTCTGTACCACAACATTACAAAGTAGATTTTGAAAATGATAAAATCAAGTTGCCTAAAATTGGTTGGATAAATGCAAAACTACATCATAGATTTGAAGGTAAAGAGAAAACAGCAACAGTGACTGGAACATCTACAGGAAAATACTATATCAGTATTCTCGTAGATGATGAAAAAGAAACTCCTGCAAAGCAATCTTTTGATATTAGTACAACTGTTGGTGTTGATGTTGGAATTAAAGATTTTGTCATCACTTCAAATGGTGAGAAAATTGATAATCCGAAATATCTTAAAAATTCAATTATA
This sequence comes from Halobacteriota archaeon, assembly GCA_051749005.1. GTDB lineage: Archaea > Halobacteriota > Methanosarcinia > Methanosarcinales > Methanosarcinaceae > Methanococcoides. Next base: position 6,581 of record JBNJIC010000012.1, read on the forward strand.
CGATTGAAAGTTCTACAAAAGAGATTATCCCGAAAGAAAAAAGGTTCAGCTAATAGGCAAAAGGCAAAATTAGCAGTAGCAAAGCTCCATGAGAGAATCAGTAACCAGAGAAATGATTTCCAGCATAAATTATCACATAAACTGATAAGCGAGAATCAAGCAATTGCATTGGAATCATTAAATGTCAATGGTATGATGAAAAATCATTGTCTTGCACAGCATATTGGTGATGCTTCGTGGAGTTCTTTCGTGGAAAAATTAGAATACAAAGCAAAATGGTATGGAAAAACCATTCTTCGTATTGGACAATTTGAACCATCTACCAAGATCTGCAATATTTGTGGATATTACAACAAAAATATCACACTTGCAGATAGGAACTGGGATTGCCCAGGCTGTAATTCCAATCATGATAGGGATATTAATGCCGCTATCAATCTTAAGAAGTTTGCTCTTGATAAACAAAACTTAATCGGGATCTAAGCACCTTCGGAACGAGGGGAAGGGCCTGTGGACTTGTGAACAATGGTTCAAGGGATGAAGCAGGAAGCTTCATGCGTAAGCATGGAGTAGTTCACTCTGTATCAATTCAGAAGCATTACGATTGTGAGACAAGCTTGAACCAATGGTAGTACCATTGTTGAGACAAGTATTGACAATGAGGTAGTTGATTTGAACTCATCCTGTCCTTTCTTTAGGAAATACATGTGGGCTGTAAATGCAAATATGCCACTCAGGCTTAAGATCAATGAAAATACCAGACCTGATAATATGCAGATTTATTTTTAATTATGCCGGAGTTTAGTTTCCCATACCTTATATATAGTATGTGGGATTCAAAACCATCAAGACAATGTGTTACATAATAACACTATTAACTTTGATACTATTCTAAACGATAAAATGTTATTAATTTACAGAGAAAAGGATTAACATGGCACAGAAATCGACAATCATTTATACGAAAACCGATGAAGCTCCAGCTTTGGCAACCAGTTCGCTCCTGCCTATAGTACAGGCTTATGTGAAAAAAGCCGGAATCACTATGGAAACGAGGGATATCTCCCTGGCGGGAAGAATCATTGCCCAGTTTCCCGAAAGACTGACAGATGGCCAGAAGATTTCCGATGCCCTTTCCGAATTGGGAGAGATGGTCTTAACTCCGGAAGCTAACATTATCAAACTACCCAATATCAGCGCTTCAGTTCCCCAGATTAAAGCGACAGTCGCAGAACTCCAGGCTAAAGGGTATGATCTGCCCGATTATGCCGAAGATCCTTCTAATGATGAAGAAAATGCGATCAAAGCGAAATTCGATATTGTCAAGGGTAGTGCTGTTAACCCTGTATTGAGAGAAGGGAATTCTGACCGCAGAGTTCCTAAAGCTGTAAAAAATCATGCGAAAAAGCATCCCCATTCCATGGGGGAATGGAAGTCCGATTCCAAATCCCATGTAGCCAACATGACCGGTGGAGATTTTTACGGCAGTGAGAAATCTGTTGAAATTGAAGAGGCTACCAATTTCAGAATTTTCTTTATAGATGACACTGGTAATAAAACACTATTAAAAGACAAAGCCCCTCTTCAGACCGGAGAAATCATTGATGCAGCTGTTATGAACAAAAAAGCGCTTCAGGCATTTCTGGCTGAACAGATAGAAGATGCCAAAGCTAAAGATGTCTTATTCTCCGTTCATTTGAAAGCGACAATGATGAAAGTTTCCGACCCTATTATCTTCGGTCATGTGGTTAAGGTCTTCTTTAAAGAGATATTTGATAAATATGGTGATCTGCTTTCAGAATTGGGTGTAGATCCCAACCAGGGACTGGGAGATCTCTATACAAAAATCCAGAATCTGCCTGAAGACAAACAGGGTGAAATCAAAGCAGATATAGAAGCTGTATATGCCAGGAGACCGGCATTGGCTATGGTTAACTCCGATAAGGGAATTACCAATCTCCATGTTCCCAGCGATGTTATCATCGACGCTTCCATGCCTGCAGCAATCCGCTCATCAGGTTGCATGTGGGGACCAGATGGGAAACTGAAAGATATGAAAGCCATAATTCCAGACCGCTCTTATTCGGGAGTGTATCAGGAAACTATTGAGTTCTGTCAAAAACACGGTGCTTTTGATCCATCTAAAATGGGAAGCGTTTCCAATGTGGGGCTTATGGCGCAAAAAGCTGAAGAATATGGCTCACATGACAAGACCTTTGAGATGACTGGTACAGGAAAAGTTCAGGTTATCGATGACAACAATAATGTACTCATTGAACAGCCAGTAGAGGAAGGAGATATCTTCCGCATGTGTCAGGTGAAAGACGCACCCGTTCAGGACTGGATCAAGCTGGCCGTTAAACGAGCCAAAGCGACAGGCAATCCTGCAGTCTTCTGGCTCGATGAGAAAAGAGCTCACGATTCACAGCTCATCAAAAAAGTGAACAAACAATTGAAAGATTATGATACTGATGACCTGGAACTATTGATCAAAGCTCCCGTTGAAGCGACCAGGTTTTCATTGGAGAGAATTAAAGAGGGTAAAGATACAATCTCTGTGACTGGTAATGTTTTGAGAGACTATCTGACAGACCTCTTTCCCATTTTGGAAGTGGGAACCAGTGCTAAAACGCTATCAATCGTTCCCCTAATGAATGGAGGTGGACTTTTCGAGACAGGAGCCGGCGGTTCGGCACCCAAACACGTACAGCAATTTGAATCGGAAGGTCACCTGCGTTGGGACTCTCTGGGCGAATTCCTGGCCTTAGCTGCTTCTCTGGAGCATCTGGGCAACAGTTTTGATAATCCTAAAGCTCTGGTTTTAGCAGAAACATTGGATAAAGCGACAGGGCTGGTTCTGGAAAACAGAAAATCACCTTCCCGAAAAGTGAATGAGATCGATAACAGAGGATCTCATTTTTATCTGGCAATGTATTGGGCTCAGGCTCTGGCTGATCAGGAGGATGATAGCGAACTAAAAGCGATTTTTGAACCTGTCGCTAAAGCTCTGATGGAAAATGAAGAGAAGATTGCCAATGAGTTGTTAGAAGCTCAGGGCAAAGCTATGGATATCAAAGGATACTACGCTCCAGATGAGGAGTTGAAATCCCAGGCTATGAGACCTAGTGCGACTTTGAATGGGATTATCGATTCTATTTAATTTTATTGTGGAAACAAAAGGAAACCCCGGTTTCGGCCGGGGCTTTTTAGTATCTAAATAAACAATATAATTAGGGAGCTAAAGCTTCAGCTTCTGCTTGGGTTGGGAAGACAGATGCTATCTTCAAGGCAACAGAGGATGTCATTGGAGAAGGCAAACATCTTTCCTACGATATGGGTAGAGATGCATCCCTTAGCGTAATGACCGATGCTATCATCGCAAAGTTGTAAATTTTGTGTAAAATCTTATAATAAGCCCGACTCTGGCGAGAATGGGACTTTGGGTGTATGGGATCTGCGGATCCTGTACACTATTCTTTTCTTCTGTAATTTTGCTTTACTTGATCTGCTTTGCATTACTTTGGCAGGACACACCCGGTCTTTACTCAAAGACTTTAAATTATACAAAACAACTATTAATATAGTAATCTATGAGATTAAAGGTCGCTAAGTTCAATTACTTTTGATCAGAAATAAAACCATGAAACATATTCTGTTCGATGACAATGTCAATAAGATACCGTATTCCTGAACCTCTTTCCCTGATACATCCGCGTTCATTGAAGCACCTTAGCTTTCAGCTTCAGTCATTGATCAAAGGCAGGTTATGGCTTAAGATACTCATTGGTATGTTTTTGGGGATTATTACAGGTCTGGTGCTTGGTCCCTCGGGTGGTCTGGTAGCTCAGGATATTTCATATACGATCGGGGAATGGCTGGCATTACCAGGATATGTTTTTCTTGGACTCTTGCAGATGATAGTTGTTCCTCTTGTTTTTGCATCGATCATCAGAGGCATTGCTTCAGGTGAGGACATGGAGCAGCTCAAGAGTCTGGGGTTACGTACAGTTGCATATTTCCTCGCAACTACAGCACTTGCTATATTTATAGGTCTGGGACTTGCTTTGATAATAGGTCCTGGAAATTATATAAGCAGTGACCTGGTCCAGGGGACAATGGGCCCGGAGATCCCCGATGTGACTGGGGATGCTGTTACAACTCCCGGCATTGCAGATGTTCCGGGAATGGTAACAAATATCCTGCCAACGAATCCGCTTGGCTCACTTGTTACCGGTCAGATGCTTCAGGTAGTGGTTTTTTCTATCATAATAGGCCTGGCTCTGGTATCAATGTCGCCTTTACAATCAAAACCTATGCTTGACCTTCTGGGTTCGCTTCAGGAAGTGACCATGACGGTCGTCAGGTGGAGCATGCTGCTTGCACCTTTTGCGGTCTTTGGTCTCATCAGTAAGTTCACGTTGAACCTCGGAATTGATGCGCTTTTGGGAATGCTTGTCTATGTGGGGACCGTACTTCTGGGACTTCTGTCATTACTTATTGTCTACCTGCTGATAATCTACATAGTTTCAAGGAAAGGTCCTATCAATTTCCTCAGTTCTGTAAGGGATGTATTGTTACTAGCATTCTCTACTTCCAGTTCTGCTGTTGTCATGCCTTTGTCCATCAAGACAGCAGAGGAAAAGCTAGGTGTTAGACCTTCTATTTCCCAGTTCGTCATCCCTCTGGGTGCTACCATAAACATGAACGGGACAGCCCTTTACCAGAGTATAGCGGCAGTTTTCCTCGCGCAGGTTTTTGGAGTTGAACTCGGGTTTGGTGCTCTCCTGGTTATAATGGTCACTGTTGTGGGAGCTTCGATAGGTACACCTTCGACGCCTGGGGTTGGTATTGTCATACTCGCCATGGTTCTGGCAAGTGTTGGTATTCCGACAGCAGGTATTGCACTTATTATAGGTGTGGACAGGATCCTGGATATGAGTCGTACATCAGTTAACGTCGCTGGTGATCTTGTAACCTGTGCGGTCATGGACAAATGGGTAGGTAGCAAGAAGCCGGCAATGCAGGAACGGTTCGAAAGTTCAAAGCGTGAAACACAAAGAAAGATACTGGGAGAGGATGTTATTGTTAATTCAAATGATCAGTGATCCTGAATTTTAAAAGCCGAAAATGCAAAAATGAAATCTTTATCTTTTAAAAAAGATGTACTTATCCGCGAAAGTGCGGACAAGTTTCAGTCTTCCATCCTTCTTACTTTTCTTGCCATGTTCTTTTCGACAATCGGCTCGAAGAGGAAATATTTCTCAACATATGCCTGTATCTCTTCATCAGAGATGCATGATACACGCTTTTCCTTGTCGTAAAGCTCGTGTATGTCTTTTTGTATAGATCTCAGGCGTTTATCGTCTTTTTCAACTGTCAGTTGAACTCCCATAAGCTCTTTGAGCGTATCCTGTACCTTGAAACGGAGCACTTCGATACCTGAAGAATCGCCTATCAGGAACACTCTGTTTCCACCAACGATCTCTGGTGGATATGGTTCGTATGTGAACGGGTTCTTGATGACACCTGCGGTGTGAATGCCTGACTCATGGGCAAAGACATTGCTGCCTATTACGGACTTGTTCCTTGGGATCCTGATTCCAATCTCCTTTTGCATAAACTTTCCAAAATCTGCAAGGCATTCAAGGTTGTACTTGTCAAAGCCTTCGACACGGCGGCAAAGGAACAACAACAGCTTTTCCAGTTCTGCATTTCCTGCTCTTTCTCCAATTCCCAGGAATGTTACATTTGACCAGTTTGCTCCATGCCAGTATCCTGCAATGGAGTTTGCAACTGCCAGTCCGAAATCATCATGGCAATGTGTCTCAATGTTCTTTACATGCAGATCTTCTTTTAAGTGTCTCACCATTTCAGGTATGCCGAATGGTTCAGGAATTCCTTCAAAAGGGACACCATAACCGATGGTATCACAAAGACGGATGGTACAGTTGGGGTCGATCTCAAGGATCTTTTCGATAAGTGGATACACAAAGTATGTGTTGTCTGCTCTGGTCATATCCTCTATGTGTGCGCGTGTTCGAAGGCCATGATCCACTGCGTACTGGAGTGCATTAAGGTATTTTTCCTCTGCAGCTTCCCGGTTTGGCAGTCCCATCTTGTCCAGAACATGTGCATCGGAAACTGACATCAGAACACCTGTCTCTTTTATCTCCTCTATATCAAGGATGAGATCGATATCTGCGGGTACGGCTCTTGCCCAGCCGGTGATTTCCGGTGATTCATAGCCCCTGTCGAACATCATTTTTATGGCGTTCCTATCACGCTCATTGTAGGCGAATGTCTCCAGTTTTTCAATTCCTATCTGATGCAAAAATTCGTAGATCCTGAGCTTGTGCTCGGCCTTTAAGACAATACCGGGCATCTGTGCTCCATCACGAATGGTACTGTCACTTATGCTTACTTCCTGTCCCTTGGGGAGTTTGATCTTTGGAAGATCATCATAAGTTCTGTATATATTCATAAAATACCTCCTTGAATTTAGTCGACTGTGAAACTTTGTAGTTAAAGCAATTTACAGGTCCTTTATATTTCTTAGTGTCAAAACGGTTTAAGAACAGTCCGTTTCTAAAGTATGGACCTCTCTGTAAAAAAATCATTATTTGATATATTTTCTATATGATTTAATTCATGTAAGACTTTATCCTTAAAATGTCTTTCTTTTTATGAGCGTAAATCAATTTGAAAATTTTAAAAGTTCAGTATAAACTGGTTTTTAATATACAATTTTTAAATTTATCATATTATCTTTTTTGGTCTGATTGTTTTGGTGAACTGTTTTACCCCCGATGGATTCAATTTTATGATTATAATGTAACTTGATCTTGAATATTTGATGAATATTTTTTCATAATTTTTTTGGGAAAAGTATAAAACAACAATCATTATTCATTTTGCTTAGATAAGATGCTAAATAATAAAATATATATATGATTAATCTTTACAAAATATGAAACCCTTACTAATCATGATTTGTCTCATGGTTTGTGTGTGTTATCTGTATAGTTATTATATGCTATACTTATCGAAGGATACCTCCACTTTAAAATAAAACGGTATCGAATTAGAACGGAATGATATTATATGAATATGAACAAGACATTTGGAATTGCAGTATTGGCACTTGTCCTGATGGTGGCAAGCGTATTCCCGGCATCTGCACACGGGGATGAGAATATGGCTATCGACGAGGTCATTGAACACGCAGAAGAACTTGTTGAGATGTCCGCAACAATTCACGATCAGACCATGCTAATTGCCGATGATGAGGTTCTGGACGATGACCTCAGGGCTGCAGGAGAATCTATCCACCTTTCTTCCCATGACATTGAACATATCGGAGCTCATATCAAGGAACATGCAGAGGAACTTAAACTACTCGCAGCTGAGCCTGAAGGAAATGAAGCAGAGATAAAGATCGCCCTTGCAGAGATCAACGAACATGCAGATGAAGCAATTGAACTCGTTGACAGCAAAGACGCAGACATTCAGAAGATGCTTTCCGATGCACCGGAATCACACCAGCAGTATGCAGCAGATATCAAAGACTCTGTAACTGAAGTAGGATCCATAGCCAATCACATCAAGAGCCACGCTGCAGATGTAGAGGAAGACCTTGGTCTTGCAGACGCTGTGGTACTTGAAGGTGATGCAGGAACATATGTTACCGCCATGGAAGAAATTGCAAACGACATGCTTGATGATTCTAACACCATACTTGTTGAGACCAAGTGTCTTGTCAAAGATGAGTCACTTGATCAGCAATGGAGGGACTATGCCAAGCAAGTACACCTTGCATCCCATACCACAGAACATGCATCAAAGGAAATTCTCGAGGACATCGATGAGCTAAAGACCCTCGCTGCAGAGCCAGCTGCAAATGAAGCTGCTGTAAAGACCAAGATAGGTGAGATCAATGACCACGCACAGGTGGTCATGGACGAGCTTATGGCCCAAACTGAGGCTGTTCATGCAATTCTTGAGCTTGAGGAGCCATACCTTGCCCATGCCTCTGCATCACACGACGCTGTCCACAAAGTAGAGTATGAAGCAAAACAGCTCCAGAAGAAAGCTGAAAATCTGGAATCAGCTCTTTATCCGGAAGCAACGCCTGAACCGGTGCCAGCAGAACCTTCTGCAGTTTCAACAGAAGCTGAAGGCAACAGCATACCAGGATTTGGGTTCCTAATTGCAATTGCAGGCATACTTGGCGCAATCTGCCTTTTCAGAAGGGAATAAATATTGAAGACAAAAGGGAACTTCTTCCCTTTTACTTCTTTTTATGGAGGAATATAATGCACATTTCAGACGGGGTTCTATCTCCAGCTGTTGTAGCCTTTGGGTGGATATCTTCAATTATCTTTATTTCACTTGCTTTCAGGTGGGCAAAAAAACAGGGAAGTATTGCAGAACAGATCCCAAAGCTTTCTGTATTCACAGCAGCTTTTTTTGTTGCTTCGCTTATTCACATCAACGTACCGCCTACAAGTGTCCATCTTATACTGAATGGTCTTCTTGGTGTGGTACTTGGTGCACTTGCATATCCTGCAATGTTCATTGGACTTGTACTTCAGGCGTTACTGTTCCAGCACGGAGGCATTACCACGATAGGAATAAACAGCTTCAACGTGGGTGCACCTGCTTTGATCTGTTATGCAGTATTCCGGAAAGGGTCCGGAATGGGGATCTCAAAGCCTGCCATCGGTGGGATCTGCGGAGGTCTGGCAATTCTCCTTACCACGTTCTTCCTGGCTCTTACTCTTATCACAACAGGACAGCAATTTGAAATGATGGCAAAGCTTGTGGTCATCCCACACATGGTCATTATGGTGATCGAAGCACTAGTAACAGCATCAGTAGTATCATACCTTGCAAAGGTAAAACCGGAACTTCTTCCACTTAAGAGGGAGGACAAAAAATGAGATCCAGCAAAATAATCACTATAGGAATATTATTGGTCCTATGTATGTCACTCACACCTGCTGCATCCGCACACAGGTGTTATGTAGAGCAGTTTAACGCAGACGAGATCGTTGTCAAAGCTTTCTATGACGGGGATGCACCAATGGGCCTGGCAGAGTACCAGGTACTCAATGCAGAGACCGATGAAGTCCTTTATGAAGGTGAGACCGATGAAAATGGTTTCTTAAGTTTTGCACCTGTCGAAGGTGTTGAACAATATCATGTGACAGTAGATCAGTTCGGTCATATGGGAGAAGCTACGATAAATGCTATTGGTGGTAGCAACGAACCAGCTGAACTTCCACTATTCATGAGGATATTTACCGGTTTTGGATATCTCCTGGGAATTGCAGGTATAGCAATGGTCTACACTGCAAAGAAAGAAAATAACTAATAAGCGGAGTAGTGAAGATGAAATACCCTGAGATCGATAAATATGCGGAAATTGATTCCATTATTCATCGATTCGATCCAAGGGCAAAGATAATTACTTTTACTCTTCTTATTTTTTCTTTTGTGTTTGTGGAAGACATCAGGATCGCATTTGTAAGCCTGCTTTTTTCATTCTTTATCTTACTTTTATCAAAAATTCCTCTGGGCTTCATGTTCGATCGAATGAAACCGGGTCTGTTCTTTGTGCTTCCATTCCTTATTGTAATGCCTTTTACAGTAGCAGGCAATCTAATGTACTCATATCACGGCATCAGTATGACCTATGAAGGGCTATATTATGGGGGGCTGGTGTTTATCAGAGCAGCAACATCTATTATGCTTGCCCTTACCATGCTGGGGACTACGAAAATGGATACGACGATGAAGTCACTTCATTCACTAAAGATTCCTTCTCATTTTGTCCAGACGCTGATGTTCTCTTACAGGTTTATTTTTGTGTTTATTGATGAATTCCGCAGTATGTGGACATCGATGGCAGCCAAAGGATTCAAACTAAAAGCAAACAGGCATTCTCTTTCCATAATAGGCAATATTGTTGGAATGATCCTTGTTAGGAGTTATGAAAGGGCTGAAAGGGTCTATCATTCCATGTCCTCCAAAGGATATACAGGAGAATCCCGGGCTATCGTTAATTTTAAGATGCAGACTGCAGATTACGGTATTGTGATGGTGTTTGTGGGCATAATTATCATATTCAAGCTGTATGGGATGTCTATATAATGAAAAAAGCTATCAGTATAACAGATCTCAACTATTCCTATCCGGATGGTACGAAAGCTCTGGATAATGTGAATATTGAGATCGAACAGGGCGAGAAGATCGTCATAATGGGTCCGAATGGTGCCGGTAAGACCACTCTTTTTCTTCATCTTAATGGTGTTATCCGGTCCGACCAGGATTGTGTGAAGATATTCGGACAGAATATCGGAAAAATGAAGACTGAAGACAGGATCAGGGAGGTAGGTGTTGTCTTTGCTGAACCTGATGACCAGTTGTTCATGTCCACGGTTTACGATGATGTGGCATTCGGTCCCCTGAATATGGGCCTTGATGAAGATGAAGTTGACAGAAGGGTCAAAAAAGCACTTTCAACTGTTGGCCTTGAAGGATTCGAGGAAAAAGTACCTCACCACATGAGTTTTGGACAGAAGAAAAAAGCTGCTCTTGCAGCAGTTCTTTCCATGGAGCCAAGAGTACTCGTCCTCGATGAACCTACGGCGAACCTTGATCCAAAAAGCAGGGCAGATCTGATACGGGTCATAAATGACCTGAACAGTAACCATGGTATCACCACTGTAATAGCAATGCATGATATCAATGCGCTATCTGAGCTCGCAGACCGGGTCTATGTCCTGAACAGGTCTATTGTGGCAGAAGGCACAACCAGAGACATATTTTCAGACCCTGTACTTGTAAAAGAGAATAATCTGGACGCTCCGGACATATTTAAGTTCTTCAAGATCATGAACTGCTTTGGTGGAACCCATTCACAAACCCCGATGTCAATAGATGAATCGGTTGAGGAACTGACAAAGTCTATTGAGGAACTTGAAGGTAAAATGAGTCTTCACGTACATGAGAACACTCATAATATGGTCAATGATGTAATTTCAAGTTATAAACATTGATTCTGGTTTATTCAGAACATCCCTGAAAAACGAGGTGATACTTTATATCATTTTTAATTTTTGGAACTACTATTTATATGTCATTGTTCGGATTCATCAACGGAACATTTATTAAGGGCTTTTTTCTATGAGTTAGAACTTAATTCTTTATAATTTGGGAAACAAGTTGATTATCATGTGGAGCACAGTACTCAAAAAGTTCGAGAAGCACCCTGCACAGCAAAAGGTCATAAAGATCCTTTTTGAACGCGGATTTCAGGTGAATGATGATGGAAAGGTAACATCCGGTTCAATTGAGATCCCTCATACACAACTTGCAAAAGAAGCAGGTGTGGATCGCAGGGTAGTTGATGCTACCACTGATACCATTCTTGCAGATGATCTCCTGAAGAATATCTTCCAGAACGTAAGGTCAATACCATTCCTTCGTGATGTTGCTCCGTCGCTGGGTCTTGGTGTTATCATAATCACGCCCGAGGATGCTGCAGATGTAGGCATTCTTTCTAACGTATCACAGGTGATCTCAGACCACGGCATCAGCATAAGGCAGGCTGTCTCCGATGACCCGCATTTCAGTAACAAGGCAAAGCTGACCATTATTACCGACTCAAAGATCCCCGGCGAGCTTGTCAGTGATATCCTGAAACTCCCCAGTGTAAAAGGTGTCAGTATCTACTGATCACTTTTGAGACTGTGAATTTAACTATTGTCCATCCATCATATTTCTATAGTGAATTTGACAGCTATCTTGTCACAAATTCCAGTTTAACGACTGGCCGTTGTTACAGAACCACTTTTGCAAAAGCCCTGAAGACTCCGATCAGATGCCTTGAGTTCATAGGGTTCAACAACTTTTTTATGAGTATTGAGGGATGGTCTATATCCCCGTACTTTGTGATCATATCAAGAATTGCAGGATTGTTCATTGCTGTTATCATTTCGTCCAGTTCATCATCTCTCAGGCCACCTACAAAATCATGTACCTTCATACCTATACCCAATTCACGCCCGAGCTCGGCCTTCCATCTTTTTTCGTATGAACTGAGCATCTGTGCCGATACATCCTCGTCAAGTGCAGCCTTTGCTGCAACTTCTCCTGCGATCTTCGCACAGGCTGCTCCTGTATATATGCCACCGCCTGAAGTCGGCTTCACCTGGCCTGCAGCATCTCCTGCAATGAGCACGCCATTTGTGTAAGTTCTTTCAAGGTGGCCGATGGGTATCCCGCCAACAACCAGATCAAGCATACTACGGGAATGCCTGTGGGAAACATGAGGGTTTGAAGAAATGATCTCCTTGAGATAATTGATCGCATTTTTCTCATTTCCCTGTTCAACAGCAAGCCCGATCCTTGAGATATTTTTATTCACAGGTACGGTCCATGCAAAGAAACCGGGTGCTTTTGAACCTACGAACAGTTCTACAAAATCATCGTTCTCTGACCCATAGGGAGCTTCTATCTGAACTCCTGAAAGGACCCTTTCGACTTTTCCAAGGCCCGCTAATCTGGCTATCGTGCTCTTAACACCGTCAGCTCCGATGACGATCCTTCCCTTGATAATGAACGTATTTCCCATATGCATCACTGAAAGTACCTGTATTCCGTTCTGCTCCTGCAAATTGGTAACACGGCCCTTAAGCAGCAATTCAGCACCTTCTTCCACTGCCATTGAAACCAGCCTGCGGTCAAATATCTTCCTTGAAACGACATATGCCTTTGTTTTCCTGCCATCTATGGGAAGACATGTTCCGTTCGGCGAATGGACAAAAGCTCCACGTACACTGTTCAGCACGAAGTTATCATCAGGTTCAATATCACATTCTGCCACAGCACGCGTGCTTAATAGGCCGGTGCATTCCACAGGCGTGCCTATGGATGAGTGTTCCTCTATCATGAGGACCTTTGCGCCATAACTGGCAGCATAACGCGCAGCTGTGGATCCTGTTGGTCCGGCTCCGACAACAATAACATCATAGATCATGAGAATATCTCAAAAACAAGAAAGATAAAATGAACAGTGGTCTTTGTTCACTGCTCACTGAGGATTACGTCGGCACCTATTGAACGCATTGCGTCGAAGAAGTTGGGGTATGAGATGAATATGGATTCTGCGGTATCAATGATGGTATCTCCCGCTACCATTCCTGCAAGTGTCAGGGCCATTACGATCCTGTGGTCATGCCAGCCGTGTACCTCCGCACCCTTGAATTCTCCTCCTCTTATGGTCAGGCTGTCCTTATCTTCCCTGGCAAAAATTCCCATTTTTTCAAGTTCCACAGCCATTGCATGGAGCCTGTCCGTCTCTTTATAGCGTACATGCTCAGCATTGGCTATGATGGTCTCACCTTTTGCCATGGCTCCGAGGACGGCAACAGTCGGGACAAGGTCGGGAGTTGCACCTGCATCCATTGTGATTCCATGAAGGTTTCCTCCTCTGACGGTCACAGTTCCTTCTTCCATGTCCCAGTTGATATTTGCTCCCATCTCCTTTAGTATTTTTATGATCGCTATATCTCCCTGCATGGAAGGGAAGAGGTTCTTGACGGTCACGCTGGAATCTGTCATTGCAGCGGCTGCAAGAAGGTATGAAGCTGATGAGAAGTCCCCCGGAACTGTGTATTCCTCGAGTTTGTAGCTCTGGTTTCCCGGAATGATAAACTTTGGATTGTTATTGTTTTCAACAAGTATCTCCACACCTGCTTTTTCAATCACATCCAGCGTAACATCAATGTAAGGCTTGGATTTTAGTTCGCCTTTGATGGAAAGTGTGGTGCTGTTATTTGTGAGTGGGCATGCAAGAAGCAATGCAGAGATGAACTGTGAACTTATGGATCCGTCGATCTTGACTATCGCACCTTTAAGCCCTCCCTTGACAACGATTGGTGCACAGCCGTTGTTGCGTGTGGAATAAGCATCGACACCAAGGTCGTTAAGTACTCTGAGAAGAGGGTCATTTGGCCTTGTCCTTATGGAATTGTCACCGGTGAGCACAGTGGTGCCATCTGTTAGTGCAGAGATTGCTGTCATGAACCTGAGAGTTGTTCCTGAATTTGCCACATCGATGACATCATCCGGTACTTCCGGTGCTCCTTCCATGCCGGTGATAAGGAGATCTTCTCCTTCCTTTTCGATGTATGCACCGAACATCTCGCAGGCGCGTATGGTGGACTGGGTGTCTGCAGACAGGAGTGGCCTGTGAATCACTGAATCTTTTGAAAGGCTGCCTATGGTGATGGCTCTGTGTGTGTAGCTTTTTGACGGCGGTGCGAACACTTCTCCGTATACACCTGACTTTCCGACTGTTACTTTCATTTACTGAACCCCTTTTACTATTTTTTCGATCTTGTCCCAGTCATGGTCATAGATGTGTGCAGAGATGCTGACCGTGGTAATGGTTCCTGCTGAGAGTCCTACGTTGTCTGCAACATATTTCAGAAGTTTTGAAAGACCATAGAGATTGGCAGGGTATGCTCCTGCGAAGTCATGGCTGCGGAAAGGGTTGTAAGGTGGACCTTTTCATCCCTTATCTTAAAATCATCGATTATCATGCAGGGTACTTCATCAACTTTGGTATCCAAATAAGGGATCCATGTGACGGCTGTAGCTCTTCGGGTCGTTGTCTTGTTCTTCAGTTTTTCAATTACATAGGCGATCTGATCAGTCTTCTCATCCCAGTTTCGAAGTCTCTGTCCGTATGTATATTCAAAATCCTGTGCATTTTCGCCTGTGATCAACTGTTTTGCATATTCTTCCAGCCTTTCCTGGTTCCAGGCTATATCAGCAGGGATCTCATTCCTGTAAGGGTCATCTATCACGACCATCAGGTTCATGAACTCTCGTATCTGGCTTCCTCTTTCATCCGTAATGACCTTACCGTGATTCCATATTACATTGAGTCCGCGGTACCATGCATCACTGATGGTCTGAGCTTTTATGATCCTTCCAATTGCCACATCCTGCGTCATGATAAATTCTCCCTATTATGACCTATAATGTACTGAAATAAGCATTATCCTCTAATATAACTATCTATTTAAAAATAATCAAGGGATCAGAATGTATTGTTACTGGCCGTTTCAAGCTGGTTATTCAGTAGTTGCAAGATACAGAAAAGATAATAAACTTCACATCCATTCAGATATTCCGATGGATAAATGTAATCGGTGTTATACCATTGGCTACGGTAACAGGCCCCTGGAATTATTTATCGATATTCTTCAGCAGTACAAACTTTCCTGCCTGATTGATGTTCGCAGCTATCCGCATTCGGTACGTGAGGATTTCAATAAAGAGAATCTTGAGATCGTTCTCCCAAAGTATAACATTGCATATTCCCATTGTCCCGGTCTCGGGGGATTGCGCAAAGAAAGCTATACTGATTATATGCGGACAGATGAGTTCCGTGTTTATTTCACCAAACTGATCGACAAGATAAAAGAAGTAAATAGCAACAGTTCTGGCATCGTCCTGATGTGTGCTGAGAAAAATCCTAAAGGTTGTCATCGCTACAAGCTTTCAAATGAGCTTGAGACAAGTGGAATAAGGATGATCCACCTGACCGATCCCGGCCAGGCAGATCTTTTCAGTTTCTGATTATCTCTTATTATTTTGCTCACATTGAGTTCAAACGGCGTATTCTTTCCTCTGTGGTAGGGTGTGTCCTGAAAAGATTCATCAGTGAACTACCTCTCAGAGGATTGACGATGAACATATGTGCTGTGTTCTCATTTGGCTGTACATCGTTCCTGCGTGGCTGGTAATTCTGTGCACCGGATTCCAGTTTGGCAAGTGCGCTGGCAAGTGCCCATGGTTTCTGTGAGATACGTGCTCCTTCCGCATCGGCTGCAAATTCACGTGAACGGGATATTGCAAGCTGGATTATGGTCGCTGCAAGAGGTGCCACAATTGCAAGTGCAATGAATCCGATGATATTGTTTGAACCGTTATTGTCTCTGCCGCCGATACCTCCAAAGATCGCAGCCCACCTTACCCATGTTGCTATCATTGTGATTACACCTGCAATGGTCGCTGCAACTGCACTGATAAGTGTGTCACGGTTCTTTACGTGAGCAAGCTCGTGTGCCAGTACGCCCTCGATCTCTTCCGATGTTAGAAGGTTAAGGATACCTGTTGTGGCTGCGACTGCTGCCGCTGCCTTCCGTCCAGGTCTCGGCGCGGCGGCGAGCCTGCCCAGCAGACCACCTTCCCTCCGCGCTCTGATTCTCGAGGGGGCGCGGGGGGAAGGTGGTCTGCTGGGCAGGC
>JBNJIC010000013.1:0-22803 GCA_051749005.1 Halobacteriota archaeon
ATTTCTTTTTCAAATTTTTCTCATTCTGCAATTTCCTTTTTTGATGGCTCACCTATTATAGTCTGAGTATTTATGTTATGCAGTTTTTCAGCTAATTCGCTAGTTGTGATTTCCCCCATGGAAGTATAATTTCTCTTAATTGCTATATTATAGTTTGGGAGGTGGGGTTTTGTTGGGGTGGTTAGATGATTCTTGTGGTATTCCTCTAATTTTATGTGAGATATAGTTAACTATATATATTATAATTAACTAACTTATTGTTAGAAATATCAAACTAAATGTTAGAAATAGTAAGGTGTGAAGATGTCAGCAAATATGCCAAAAAAATACAGAAACCGAATTCTTGCAGGTACATTGATTTTACTTGCAGGGATATTTGTGGAAATTTTCATGGAACTGGATCAGGCCATCAGTATAAGTCTTGTGACAATGGGTACTATTCTTATTCTGTTTGGAATTCTCTATGCCCTTAGATATGGAGAAGGTCCTGTCCAGGATGAATGGAGCAGAAAAATAGGTTCAATCAGCCTTTCTTATTCATGGGTAATAACTTTCTTTGTGCTGACTGGTATGTTCTGGGTGAATTATTTTGAAATCCTTTCACTTGATGTGAACAGTGTGATAGGGATTGTATTTTTTGCAATGATAATCACGGCCAATCTGTTCCAGTTCTATTTCAAGAGAAAAGGAGATGTTGAATGAAAACAAGGATCAAAGAATTAAGAGCACGGTATGACCTCACTCAGCAACAACTTGCTGATATTGTAGGAGTGCGCAGGGAAACAATAGGGTTTCTGGAGAAGGGTAAATACAACCCTTCCCTCAAGCTTGCTTATAAAGTTTCCATAGAATTACAAACAACCATCGATGACTTATTTATCTTTGAGGATGATGATCTGGAATAAGTTCATTTCCATTCATTTTATGAATTTTCTTATTAACTAACTTTGATCACAAAACCTTACTTTTTGGGCAAACCTGCTTTTTTGTTTATTTCTGGGCCGATGATAATATGTATTTGATGTCAAATTAAATGTAAATCATATTGTTCTTTATGAAAAGATATATATGCATAATGTAAAGTATACTTTACATGGTGATGAAATTGCAAACCAAAGAAATAGGTATGTTAACTGTTGGATTTGTATTATTCCTTATAGGATTGGTATTTTATGCTTATGAACCTGCTTGGATCATAAATCCAAATGGAGTAGGTGGTGGATTCATAGGTGCCGGTGTCGCATTAATGATTATTACTTTTCGTGAAATCCGACTTAGAAATAAGGAAATCATAATAGAAGATGAAAGAATATTTCGAATAGCTGAAAAATCTAGCCATAAAACCTTGATGATCCTTATCATCCTGGAAGGTACTTTGGTGGCACTTCTTGGTGTTACAGGATACGATATTCAAGCTTACTCTATTATGTCTCTGTTGTTTGTTATAACAGCGATATTATATGTGGGATTTTACTTTTGGTACAAAAGGCAAATGTAATTTTAGGATGGATGTTAAAATGAAGAATAATCTAAAAGTCTGGAGGGCAAAGAAAGATATTACTCAAGAACATCTGGCCACGGAAATGGGGGTGACAAGACAAACTATAAATGCTATAGAACGTGGAAAATATGATCCAAGTATAAAATTAGCTTTCAAGATGGCAAGATTCTTTGACTGCTTAATTGAAGATATTTTTCTTTACGATGAATGATTTGAATGTCGATTTTAACATCACATCAAATTTCGGAATACTATTCCACTAAAAAAGACCTGATAACACTATCAAAATAAGAGTTGGTACAAACATGCTTAAGTTGTGGTCAATTTTAACTAAGAGATTAAAGAGAATATCTTTCCTCGATGAAAACTTCGATTGTGAGCTGCAAATTATACAACCCGCCAATAATTCCGAACTTAAGGCAAGATTAGCTTCACTAGAGCAACAAATAAAGTTACTATCCGAAGACGATGCGACTGCCGGGATTCGAACCCGGGTTCTAGGCTTGGGAAGCCCAGGTCATAGCCACTAAACCACAGCCGCACTTTATCCCCAATCTTCTTTTATTCTTTTTAGATTATAGCTGTTTTGGTCTCTTGATGGCGGTTCAGTCAGCGTTGCAACTAGCAGTTAAGTGAAAATAGAACGAATAAATAGAAAAAGAGAAAGTGAGGCTGACCTCACTCGTATTTCCGGATGATCTCGTCAAAGGAATCCACGATGAAGGAGAGCTTTTCCCTGCCGACTCCGAAGGTGCTGAGCTTGAAGTATTTGGTGAGGCCGGCCTTGATGCCGTGGATCTTGCGGGCCTTGAGCTCTTTGTAGAGGAAGTATCTTCCTTTTTTGACTCTTGTGGAGATCTCGTAGAGGTTGGGGGCCTCGAAGAACATGAGGTCGTGGTTGTGGGGTCTTTCTCCCATCTGGATGAGTCCGAGGTCTTCGAGCTTTCCGGAGAACCAGCGGGCATCTGATACCTCGTTGTCCCAGTTGCGGGTACGTCTGACGACTTCGGGGAACGATCCGATCATGGTCATCAGGGTGGCACTGCGGGCTGTGCATCCCAGAAGCTCTATTTCCTTGTTCTTGTTGGTAGGGGATTTCCTGAAAACTTCTTCGGCATAGTCGCCGTTGACTCCGAGGACTCCGATGGGTCCGCAGCTTGCCATTGACTTGTGGCCGCTTCCTGCGATGAAGTCCGCTCCAAGTTCCTTTGCGTTTACCGGCATCCTTCCCACGGAATATGCGCAGTTGAGTAGCAGAGGGACGTCGTACTCATGGCAGATGGTTGCTATTCTTTTTGCATCCGGGAGGTTTCCGTAATTGCCGTCGGGGTATGTCAGGAGTGCCAGTGCAGGAGCCTTGCCGGTCTCGCTGATGGTTTCCTCGATCGCTGTACCGTAGCCTTCGGGGTCGATGTAGTAGTCCGGGCGCTCGGTATGTGGGACCTTTCTGATCTCCATTCCCACACGCTGTGCAGCCACCACTGAGGAGTAGTGTGCCAGGCCGTCCATGACGACGGTATCGCCTTCCTAGCCCACCGAATGCATCACAGCGAACTTAGACTCACGAGCGCCGTGGGTGATCCTTGCCTCGTCCACTCCCAGGAACTCCGGAAGGGCATTGTGGACGAATTCCTGCACCGGCGGCTTCTTGATAAGGTCAAGGACGCCTCCGCAATTGTCACAGATGGAATAACCATCTCCCCATTCAACAAGGGCGCGCCTGGCATCCTCTGTCAGTATTCCTCCGGTCTGCAGGGGGTCGATATTGATCAGACCCTTAGCAGGGCGTTCGATAAATCCAAATTTCTGTAATGATGCATCATCAAGTGTCATATATTCACATCAGGGTCAGGCTATTTATTCAGCAGTATTTTTGTAAAGTTCCAACTAACGCTGTAAGTTTCTAAAAATAAAAAAGGTTCATTCTACAGCCTTGTTAAAGACTGAGATGAACTCGTCGCACTCTGTGATCAGTGTTGCAACAGCATCCTTGACGACATCTATAGGATCAGCGTTCTCTGTCTTTATGAACAGGACAGGCTCGCTGATGGTTACGTGTTTCATGTCGTATGATGCTGTGTGGACACGCTCGTCTTCCAGAAGAATGCTCTTGAGCATGTTAAGGAGAGTGTGACTCTCCCCTGCGATCTCAAGTTTCATTTCATCATCTGATTTCTCTAAGATCTTAAGTTCCATTTAGTGATCTCCTGCAATGATTGTGATTCTCAAATAATTCCTGTACCATACCCTGAAGCCAGTTTGCGTGATTCAACATTTCCACATTCAGGACACTTAAGTTTCTTATCATCCAGCTTAAGTGTGGCCCCACAGTTGGAACAGCTTGCAGACATAACTCCAAGGTCATCTCCTGCTGTTGTCATCCTCATGTTATCGGTGTTGATCACTTTTGCCTTTACGACATCTGAGGCTGAGAATTCCTGTGACATCTCTTTCACGTATGATTCCTTTACATTGGATACGTGGATAGCAGCGATGCCCGGATTGATGAACTCACGTTCGTCGTTTCCTTTGATGCCGCCTATCTGGACAAGTGCCATGGAATCACGTACATTCACGATCGTTCCGACAATGACATCTCCCTTTCCAATGGTCGGAGGTGTACTGGTGACAGGCTTCACAGAGATCTTCCTGCGCTTCTTGTTGACCATGACATGTCCGGTAGCAAGTGAGTGTATGTCTCCCCTGACTGTAAATGTGTTGTCCCCGGCTTCGAATTCCTCGTTGGTTCCGATAAGGTCTCCTGGTAGTACAAAGGTCTTCTCTTCATCAGATATATGTTCGAGTTCCTCTACCTCAGGCTCTGCTTCTTGCTCCTGTTTTTGTCTGGGTCTGCCTCTGTTGTCTTTCCTGGAGTCTCTCTTATCCCTTCTTTGACCTCTGCCGTCCTTTCTGGAATTTCTGTTATCTTTCCTTGGGGCACTCTCTCTATTTTGGGATCTGTTATTATCCCTGCTCCCGGTTTTCTTTTCTGCCACTTCTTCCTTTTCGCTGGCAACTTTTGGTGTTTTTTCTTCGACCTTTGTTTCTTCTTCCTTTGAAGATTTGATGTTCCTTCTGGTCGTTTTCTTTCGGTTTCTTATTCTAATAGGAATCCCTCTTGTAGATTAGATATGCCAGGTTATTTCTCATTAACCCTGGTCATTCTCCTTTATAATCCTGTATATTTCTACCTCAATTCTTTCTACATCTTTTTTATGGAATTTAAAGGTTCGTTTTATAGGGAACCCTGTATTATACCATTCAGTTATAATTGCGGGTTCTATAAATTTTTTAACAAATTCCATACTTCCGCTGTTATGTATGGAATACATAATATCCCCTACCTTCAGAGCGGTCTTAAGGAAAGGCCTGTCACTTCCCTTGACCTGTGCACCGAAGGGCGGATTCATCACAACGGTATGTGCGTGTCCCCTGACCTGCCTGATGTCCATGCACTCGAACTCTACCTCAACACCAAGTTTTTCAGCGTTCTCTTTTGCGATATCGAGTGCGGAAAGGTCGGAATCAAAGCCTACGACTCTCTCGGCTCCAAGGAGCTTTGCACCGATTGCAAGTACCCCTGTGCCACAGCCCAGGTCGTATACTGTGTCCGTAAGGTCACCTTTCATGTATGCAAAATGAAGCAGTTCCGCAGCAAGTAACGCCGGTGTGGGATACTGTTCCAGCGTAACATCGGGAGAATCAAATCCTCTTACCTTTTCAAGAAGCATCTCCAGCTTGCGTTGTTTCATCTCTTCCTTACTCTCCCCTTATCTCGTCAAAGGTCAGCTTTTCCCACTCACGTTCACCGATCACGATCTCAAACTCCGGCGGGGTCAGCATGGGTGCGGAGAACCTTCCAACCTCGTCAATTGCAAGTCTCGGGCAGGCGGTACTCACAAAAGCATCCATTCTGAACTGCAGCATCTGGTCAGGTGTGATCAGGTCCATTGTAAGTATGTATGCCGTCTTTCCATGCTTTTCAGCAAGCTCTTTCAGCTGTCTTGCAAGCTTCATCCTGTACTGTCCGGGTTTAGTGGACACAAGTATCCCGAAGGTCTCAGCATCCAGTGAATTGGCGATTACCGCACTGCGCTGTTTCAGTATCTTCCTTGGATCGACCTCACGGACCTCATTCGAGAAAGGGTCTGCAATCAGTACCCTCTTTCCGGTAGCCAGTGAAACTCCCAGCGGGTGGAACTGCCCGCTTCCTATGTAGAGGAACTCGTCACAGTCAGATCCGTCGGCAACCGAGAAATTGCATCCCAGGACCTGTCCATCGTAAGCTATCTTGCTATCCCCGCTTCCGATCAGGTATTTCTTCCCTTCAGCCTCGAGGGTCTCGCAGGCTTCAGGCAGCTTCCCTATATGCTGGACAGTAGTCATTAAGCCGATAATCTTGCCTGTGATCTCGGGGATAGCTTTTCTGACAACCCCTGTCACATCCGTGTCGGAACGGGTCTCAATAAAAAGAACCTTTTCACTGTATTTATTATCATCAAGTTGTGCATGGCCGAAATGGAACAGTATGTCAACATTGTCAAGGATGGCAACATCGAGGTCACATGCACCATAACACGGGTTTGCAGAGATCAACACTTCAACGCCTGTTGCCTCACTTATCCGGTCTGCGATAGCTGTGCCTCTTCTCTTAAATCCTTCAGGGAACTGCAAGCCTACAACAGAGGGCTGTGAATCCTTTATTGTGTCAATGATATATTCGATCCTGAAGTCGAAAGGTTCACTGCTGCTCACCAGCCACCTCCAGAATGGAGACTCCATAGCGGTCGACATCTATTTTCACAAGGGTGTCGATCTCGTAGCCCATTTCCCGCATCTTTGCAGCGCCATCGCCCCTGCTGATCACAACGATAACGTTGGTTATCTGTGCTCCCATCTTCTCCAGGGCCGGCAGGAGTGCCTTCAATGTACCGCCTGTGCTGATAACGTCATCCACCACAAGGACCTTTTCGCCCCTGTTCACTCCATTGATGTACAGTTCTCCCTTTGAATAGCCGGTGCTCTGGGAAAGTATCATCTCTCCTTCGAGACCGTACTGCCTCTTCCTCACAATGGAGAAAGGTATGCCAGTCTTCAGGGAAAGTGTCGTTGCAAGCGGGATACCCATTGCTTCGATGGAGACTATCCTGTCGTAATCGGTGCCACCGATATTGATCATGTGCTCAGCGATCTCATCGAGTAGTTCTGGTTCCAGCGAAGGTACGCCGTCGGATATCGGGTGTATGAAATAAGGGTATTCGCCTCTGATTACAATAGGTGCTTTCCGGAGGGATTCCTGAAGAACTTCTAACATATTATCTTGCCCTTTTGATTTAGGTCAGGCCGCATCAACAACGGCGAAGAGTCACGATCATGTTACGATCAGTCGGAAGAAGCAGAAGATGCGATATCCGTCAGATCGTCACGTTCCTCTTTTATTGCAGAATAAAGTGTTTCCTTACTTAAAAGTACTGGATGGTAATACCTGCCGCCTGCAACCTCAGCCAGCTCCCCTGCAAGTTCACTGCCTTCGTTACTTATGTCAACGACCAGCATGTTGACCTTCTGGTCTGCGATCCTCCTGCACACCTGCATGAGCTCTCTCTTGATATTCCCTCCAAGGCGTAGCGGGACGTTTGCCGTACCATCGGTGACAAGGATCATGATCGGAACCGCTGCAGGTTCACGCTTCAGTTCCTGTAGCAGTGTCTCAAGTCCGGTGAGCATCCCCGAGGCCATAGGAGTGGTCCCTCCAAACGGAACCGTTTCAAGATACCTTTTTGCAGATTCAACCGATGATGTGAAAGGCAGCACCAGGCCTCCTTCCCTTCCGCTGTATGTGACAAGTGAGACGCGATCCCTTCTCTGGTATGCATCCTTGAGCAATGCAAGGACAACATCCGTTGTGACCTTTATCTTCTCGCTCTCATCCATTGATCCGGATGTGTCAAAGACGATGTTGATCAGGGTTGAGATCCTCCTCCTTCTGATCTTTTCCCTCATATCTCCCTTTGTAATAGTGATCTTCCCTTCCACAGCACGGTGTGCTGCAGCCCTTATTGTTGGAGCAATCGCAATGTCTGTGACCCTTTCTCCCGGCATCCTGTATCTTACATACCTGCCACGCTTGCTCTTGGTAAGTACTTCAGCACGCCTCCCTGATTTGAGCCTTCCTGATACCACCTTCTTCTTTTGCCTGTTCCTGGCAAAATCAGTTAGTATTTTGCTGACAACCTTCTCATCTTCCTGATGCTCCTTCTTCTCTGCAGCCAGTGGTATTTCTTTTTCTGTTTCGGTATCCGTTTCTGAACATTCTGCAGGTTCCGGTGAAGGCTCTATATACTGCTCTTTCTTCTCAGGGTCTTCTTCCGATGATCTCTCTTCAGCGGGAAGTCTGTCATCCGTAACGGCCCGGACTACCTTTTCAGGAGCCTGTATTATTGATTTATCCTCTGTTCTGTTATCTTCTTTCCTGATAAGTACAGGGGCCTTTTTCTTTATCCTTCGGGGTCCGCTCTCAACACAGGGTTCGTACTCCTTTGATACGAGTTCCACACTGACGTCCTCTTCAAGACACTCTGCAGCCTTTTGACTGACCTCGATGTTCATAACAGATATCGGGTCATCAACAGTCATAGGTGGAATTTCTGCTCCAGCTTCTGGTTCCACTTCCGCTTCCTGAATTTTCGGGATGTCTATCTCCTCTTCCATAGATGCAAAGAAAGAGATAGAATCAACCACTACATGGTCATTGTCCGAGATAATGAATACTTCTTCCACATCTTCGTGACCCAGTTTTTGATTCCTGGAAGTAAATTTCTCATACACAGCCTGTGTATCCTTCCCGCTGATTTGTGAGAGTTCCTCTAATGGTAACCTTATACTGAGAACGAGCCTTCCGGGGTTGAAGACCTTTATATCATAATCCCGGTCAAGGTTCCTTCGCATTCGGGTAGCAGCAGATCTGTCCTTCATCCGTCATACCCTTCTCAGACCGTTCCATTTACCACAGCACGCAACTGCTCTGCACTGAACTCTTCTTCCTCGAACGGCTTTTTTCTCATTCTGTGAGGGAGTACCATCTCAGCGGCTTCAATAATGTCCTCGTTGGTTATCCTTTCCCGGTTCTCATAGGCAGCATTTGTCCGTGCAGTACGCTCGATCATGATGTCTGCCCTGTGGCCGTCCACATTGAATGCCACGCATATCTGTGCGATGGTCCTGAGGTTCTCACGGCTGGTGGTGATCCTTCCGAGCATCTGCTTTGCCTTTATGATCCTTGTACGGAGCTTCTGCTGTTCGTTCTCAAAGTCCCTTCTGAACTGTTGTGGGTCCTTGTTGAAGCGGTTCCTTCTTTCAATGATCTCCACGCGCTGCTCGATGTCGGAAATTCCTTCAACTTCCACCTGCAGTGCTATTCTGTCCAGAAGCTGTGGACGCAGTTCCCCTTCTTCAGGGTTCATACTTCCAACAATCATGAAGTTGGAAGGATGGCTGACACTGACGCCTTCCCTTTCGACGGTGTTCACTCCCATTGCAGCGGCATCCAGCAGGGCATCCACAACGAAGTCGTCCAGCAGGTTGATCTCGTCCACATACAGGAGGTTCCTGTTGGCCTTTGCCAGTATGCCGGGCTCAAATGCCTGCACCCCTTCCTTTACTGCCTTTTCTATGTCAAGACTGCCCACGACCCTGTCCTCTGTGGCACCCACAGGCAGGTCCACGACTTTCATTGGAGATTTGTTAGTCCTGATCATTCCTTTCTTCTGTTTATCCCTGCATTCCCAGCAGAACTTCTCCGGGTCCAGCGGATCACAGTTATACTCACATCCTTCAATTACTTCGATCTCCGGAAGGATCTCTGCCAGCCCTCTTACAGCGGTTGATTTTGCAGTTCCCTTCTGTCCTCTGATCAGCACACCACCAATTGACGGGTTGATGGCGTTGAGGATAAGGGCACGAAGCATCATCTCCTGTCCTACGATACCGGAGATGGGATACATTACCCTCTTTGTTCTTGTCTCTGTTCTCTTTATGTCCCCAAAGCTGGTCCTCTTCTCCTCTTTAGGCTTCGGGACTTCCTTTATGCTGCCTGTGATATTGGTAAAGCTCATGATATCCTTGTCCTGTGAATTTTAGCATAGTCTTTCTGGTGGTCACATATATCTCAGGATCAGGGCAGAGGTCAGTGCTATGAAAAGCAGTATCAGCCCGATGATGAACAATATGAAAACTATTCGTATCCTGGGATTTTTGTTCGGTTTGTTCATTGCATTGAGTTCTACAAGTGAATAGAACATTGTTATCAGGAACACTATGGAAGAAAGTAGCAGCAATGATCCTGCCACGACAATAAATTCCGCTGTCCATGTCAGGTCGTTCGCATTTATCAGGTCTAAAAAAAAACTCTTCCCGTGGCGCTCATAGGCTGAAGTGATCCACATCATCGTGTATGCGATCTCCGCAGCACCCAGTATCGCAGAGCATATTGAGGTTGCCAGAAGTGTGGCCATGGATCCGATATCCGGTAGTTTCAGGTCGATCTGCCATTCATTTTCCACTTTTTCACCTTTCTCTCTTGTTTGTAAATGAGCTCTTCATCCCCTGAGCCCTCATTATAATGATAAGTAAGTCACTTCATTTATATTGTTGAATTAATAAAACTTTATCCGTACACTTCCTATTTTTGGGTTTGCACTAGTTATTTATCTGCAAGGACCTTTGAAACTACTGTGAATTCAACTGAAGTCCTTTCACTGTCAGAAAAGATAGAGATGATCAAAGGAGCGATAGCAGGCAAAGAAAAAGTTCTGGTAGCTTTTTCGGGAGGTGTGGACAGCTCAATCCTTGCATCCCTTGCTTTTGAAGTACTGGGTGACAATGCCCTTGCTGTAACCCTTGATTCATATGCATTTCCCGGTAGCGAGCTTGAGGAAGCATAGAGGACCGCTGAACATATAGGCATCCGTCATATTGTAATAGATCACGATATGCTTTCCGATGACATGGTCAGGAAGAACCAACCGGAAAGGTGCTATCACTGCAAGAAACTCATAATAAGCCTGCTGAATGATGTTATGAGAAGGGAAGGTCTGAATGTTATTTTAGAAGGCACCAATGCTTCTGAGATCACCGGACGCAGGCCGGGTCTGGATGCTATCAAAGAGGCCGTTGATCTGGTCATGACACCTTATACTGAGTTCGGGGTAACAAAGGCTGAGGTCAGGCAGATAGCTCGTCAGCTGGATCTTGAAGTTGCTGATAAGGTGTCCAATGCATGTTTGTTATCGAGGTTTCCTTATGGAACGGAAGTAACACCTGAGATGCTCAGGAGGGCTGAACTGGCCGAAGATTACCTTTCATCTCTTGGTATAACTCACGTGAGGGTCAGGGAACACGATGGCATCGCACGTATAGAGGTCTTGCCGGATGATTTCTCTCTTGTTAATGAGAACAGGGATGAATTGGTGTCTCTTTTCAGGGAAATGGGTTATTCCTATGTTACGCTTGATATGGAAGGTTTCAGGAGTGGTAGTATGGACGAGGTTTTATAAATGTCTGAATATGTTGATGTGGCTGTCAGGGGGGCAGATGAGGGGGACGGGGAGAATGTGCAGTGCCTTCTTTCGACTTACTTCCTCGATATGGATGAGGTTCCAATTGATGATTTCATTGTTGCGGAAGCCAACGGGAAGATCGTTGGTGTTGCAGCTTTAGCAGACAGGGATTGCTGTGAGATCCATTCCATAGCGGTACATCCCAATTACCGTGGAAATGGTATCGGTTCAAAGATGGTCTCCTCCATTTTTGAAACGGTGGATAAGGACAGGATCTATGTCAGGACCAGCTCTCCCATCTTCTTCAGGAAACTGGGATTCATTGAGCTCCCTATGTCCGAGAAGGCCAATCTGTGGAAGGACTGTCGGGAATGTGACAGATTTGAAAGATGCAAACAGCACGTGATGTGCATTAAACTGGATGAGGGGTCAGAGTCTTGTTAACACTTGGTATTGTGAATACCTATGATAAAATAAAGGTGCTTGATGCCCATTACCGTGCCATCGCAAGGGCTGCGCCAATTTGCTATGCTTATGGCTTTACACTCTGTCTTTTTGATTTTCCTTTCAAGATGACTCCTGAAGAGCTTGTGGGATATGTAATGGACAAGACTACTATAGGCGAGTCAGGAAAATACCTGAAAATGCTTCACGAAAGCAATCGCCTCTTCGTCTTCGATCTTCCTAAGAAGGGCTTCCAGTCCCAGTTCGGCACTCCTGTGATCACCAGTTCAAAGCCTGATGAAAAGTATGCTGTGACCCCTGAGGATATCGCGGATGGAACGGAGCGAAGCAGATCCTATCTTCTGCTCGTGGGGCTTGGGAGGAAAGGTCTCCCGAAAAAGCTGTTCTCCTTCTCGGATCACCATCTTGACATTACAGGCAACGGTATATCTCTTGAGACATGTACTGCTATTGGTACCATTCCATCATACATCATGGGTATAGTTAATACCAGAAAGAAACTAAAAGATACTTACAGGGAAAGGGGTTATAAAAGGGCATGAAACCGGGAGCTCAGGTATCCATAGTGCGCTGTGAAGATTATTCGAAGGCTATAGAGGCTGTCAGGGAAGCAATTGATCTGATAGGCGGACTTGGTTCAGTTGTCTTCCCCGGCGCAAGGGTACTTCTGAAACCTAATCTTCTTGCCGCAGAACTTCCTGAAAAGGCGGTCACCACACATCCTGCAATTGTATCTGCAGTATGTGAACTTGTTGTGGAAGCCGGAGGTATTCCCATCGTAGGTGACGGTTCGGGTATAACTCATCCCGGGATCACTGATGAAGCCATGGATGTGTCCGGTATAAGAGAAGCTGCCCAAAAGGTCGGTGCTGAAGTTCTGAGCTTTGAGACCTCCGGTTATGAGGTAGTAGATGTTCCTGCACCTTCACATTTCCATCAGCTTTATCTTGCTAAACCTGTATTGGATGCCGATGTTGTGATCTCTCTTTCAAAGCTCAAGACCCATGAACTGACCCTTTATACAGGCTCTGTCAAGAACATGTTCGGTGCCATTCCCTTAAAATTAAGGAAAGAAGCCCATCTACTTGGCAAAGTGGACCTGTTCTCCGAGGCAGTAGTGGATATTTATTCCGCCAGAGTTCCCGATCTTACATTAATGGATGCTGTAGTGGGTATGGAAGGCAATGGTCCTTCAAGCGGGACACCTGTGAATGTTGGTATGGTGATGGCAAGTTATGATTGCGTGTCTCTTGATGTTGTAGGTTCACAGGTTATAGGACTTGATCCTATGGAAGTGCCTACAAACAAGGCGGCAATTGAGAGGGGATACGGAACTCAGTATCCGGAAGTATTGGGAGTTCCTCTTGACGATGTGCGTATGAAGTTCAAACTCTCCGGTACGACCAATCTTCGAAGAGTGCCTCCATTTCTTCTCAAGAGACTTGGTAAACTCTTCATTATCAAGCCTTCTATTAACACTTCGAAGTGCACTTTATGTGGTGGCTGTGTATTGAACTGTTCCGCAAATGCCATTGAGCAGAAAGAAGGGAAATTGAAGATAAATGATAAAAAATGTATTCTTTGTTACTGCTGTCGTGAACTCTGCCCCTCAGGTGCGGTTGATATGAAACGCTCGCTATTTGCAAATTTGTTCCTTAAAATCAGAAACAGGGGTTAATATCTGAAATGGTAATTTAAAAAGGAGATTGAAGCGGCACAGTGGCCGCTCATGTAATGTTCTTATTCTTTTAACTGGCAGACCTTACTCTTGCGCAGCCATTCGATGTCTGACTGGTAGAGCTCACGCAGGTCCTTGAGCCCGAGCTTAAGCATTGCCACACGGCTGACGCCAAGTCCCCATGCAAGCACAGGCTGCTTGATACCAAGAGGTTCGGTAACTTCCTTACGGAACACGCCGGCTCCTCCCAGTTCCACCCAGCTGAGCCCTTCAATGTAGACCTCTGGTTCCACACTTGGTTCAGTGTAGGGGAAGTATCCGGGTCTGAACCTTACATCCTCGAATCCCATTCTGTGGTAGAACTCTTCAAGGCAGCCAAGCAGGTTTGCAAATGACATGTTCTCGTCCATGATCACACCTTCGAGTTGTTCGAACTCAGGTGTGTGTGTAGGATCGATGGTCTCACGGCGGTATGCCCTGTCGATACAGAATGCTTTGACCGGAGGGTTCGGGTTGTCTGCAAGGTACTTGATGGTAACAGCGGTGGTGTGTGTCCTTAGAACATTCCGTTTTGCGATATCTTCGCTCCACTTACCTCCCCACCCTGTGGAATCGATATCTCCCCCGTTTTCGTGCATGTCCCTGATGCCTTCCATGTATTCATCAGGAAGTTCTGAACGGCCGGACAGGTGGAAGGTGTCCTGCATCTCTCTTGCAGGGTGGTCCTGTGGCTGGAAGAGTGCATCGAAGTTCCAGAATGAGCTCTGCACAACATCGCCCTTGATCTCTGTGAATCCCATCTCAAGGAATATCTGGCGCATCTGGTCAATAAGGCGCTGGTATGGGTGTACCTTTGAACCGTACAATGGTTTTGGAGGTGTCTGGATATTGTAAGGCCTGAAGTTCTTGTTCTTCCATTCACCGCTCTTGAGTAATTGTGATGTGATCTGTGTGATCTCCTCTTCGATGGTGATACCAGCTTTCACAAGTTCGGTACCTGCATCTGTAATGGAGACCTTTCGGTCCTTTTCCTCTGTCTTCGAGACAAGCTTGCGTTTGATAAGGTCCTTTATGGTCTTTCCATCTGTACCAAGCTCTTCAAGGGTGCTTGCTTTCTCTGTGAACCTTGCAAGTACTTTCTCGTCCTCTGTTTCCTCTGCATCTCCTGATGGCACCATCATTCCGTTCTCGATGGTTGCCCAGCCTTTCTTGCGGAGCCATCCGGTTGCAATGCCAACCATCTTTGGTGAGAGCTTCTCTTTGAGCTCATCTATGGCCGTTGGCTCTGAGAGAGCGCTGATCAGCTGACGCTCAGGGAGACCCTCTTTTGCATAGGTAAGACCTTCGTCTGTCAGGGAGTACAGTTCTGTAACGGTATCTTTTACTTCTGCCAGCCCGTTCTCTGAGAGCAAAAAAGCGGATTGCATTGCAGTTTCCACTTTCATGGACGCTTTTTCTGCAAGCTCTTCCGGGGATGTGGATGCAAGTTCATCCAGTGCGAGCAGCACATTTTTTTCATTCGTGGTAAGTTTGTAGTTGCTCATGTAGGTCAGGTTCCTTTTTGGTTTATAATCCGTAATCGTCCAGCCGGTCCTTTGCCAGCTCACGTTTTTCCTGGTGTTCAGTCAGGAATTCGGTCATCAGTTCTGCAGCAAGGGCTTTGCATGTACCGCACATACGTTTTCCGCAGATACATTCATTGTAGATCTCTTCCAGTTCCTTATCGTCTTCAACAAGGTGGAACATCAGGAGCTCGAATGCGGAACAGTTGTTCGGATCTCCTCCAAGCTTTTTCTGCTCCTCAAGTGTCATTCTGCCACCGGTCTTGGCACGCTTGACTTTCTTTGCCGCGGCATTTGGATCTTCCTTAAGTGAAATGATGCTCTCAGGAACACTGCTGGACATCTTTCCACCCTGCAATCCTGACATGAACCTGTGATAGGTGGAAGATGGCGGTACAAATGCGTAACCTCCGTATTCGATCTCAACTTCTCTTACAGTGTTCAGGAGCTTACTGTAATTATCGGCACCGAAGACATCTACATGACCTTCAAAAAGCTTCGTATCCCATGGCAGTCTTTCTGCGATATCCGCAAGTGCTCCTTCAGGTGCAGCTTTGCTGCGTACGCTGAAGTATTTGTTATTGTTCTTATCCTCGCGCCCTTCGATCCTGAACATGTTCATTTTGTGTGCGATGCCACGTGTCAGGCGCATGTGTGGGTCCTGGTCTGCACCTACCGGGATTACCGTAGGCTTTGGTCCGCCAAACTCTGAAAGCTGTGGGTGGAGTATATCGGCACTCTGGGACAATGTGCTCACCATATGTGAGACGCTGGTCTCTCCGCTGAACCCATAGATAGCACTGAGCTCGGAGAAATTTGTCTTTGAGCCGAGTTCAAAGGTAAGTTCTTTGACGTTATCGGATTCTGACTGAAAATATATGTGGCCTTCCGGTTCAAAACCAAGGGCTATCAGGCTTACAATGTAATCCTCAACACCGATCTGGCGACATTTTTCCCATGGGACTCCTCTTACGGAGTATGCTTCGCGGTCCGCAATTCCTACAAAGGCATCAGCACCCATCTTCTGGTGCCAGATGATCTCTTCCATTACCATCTTGTGTCCCAGATGACCGCCTCCTGTGGGCATGAAGCCGCTCATGACCGAAAAAGGGCCTTTGTTCTTCATTGCATCTGTTATCAGGTCATAGCTCCTGTGTCCAAAGATTATCTTCCTGCGCATGTACCTGTGTGGATCAGGGAGTTCAGAGCAAATGTCCTCGAATGGCAGTATGCCGAACTCTTCGAAAAGTTTTGAGTAATCGTCAATATTGACTGAACCCCAAGGGTCAAGTTTCGTATTCATGTGCTGCCTCTGTCAATTTCCGCTTAAAGATCTTGTTACTATACTTGAATCAATTGAACTTATATATCGGTTACCTGATAAGTTCGAAGTCATATGGGACCTCTGCATCTTCAGGTATCTTTGATACAAGTTTCAGGTAATCCTTTTCCTGCATCAGGCAGGAGTGCCTCTCTCCTTTGAAATCTCTGACCTTGCGTATCCTGCTCCAGATGTTCCTGAGGGATTCGGTATTGATGTTACCGAAACTGAATGGTATGTATGGGCATGGTTTTACCGACCCTTCCACGCAGACATGCAACCAGCGCTGTCCGGCAAGACATCCCAACATCTCTCCTTCAAAGTAGGTGCTTGAGAATATCCTGGGCCCGTCCTCCGAGGCATTTATCCTGTGGTACATTTCCATTATGACCTCCCTGTCCTCATCTGTGATCACGGGGTCATCGGGTTTCTTTGGCACTGATTCCCATAGTGAGAACTCATGTACTCCAAGTTCTTTTGCAAGCTGGTACATGGATGTCAGTTTCTTCATGTTCTTAGGGGATACATGGGTGGCCATCGTGACGAGCAACCCTGCTTCAAGTCCGTACTTTATTGCGCCTGTTGCTTTCTCAAAGGCCCCTTCCAGTTTTCTCACATCATCGTGTTCTTCAGGCACTGTAGAATAGATACTTACCAGGAGGTTGTGTAATCCGACATCCTTTAGCTTTTGGGCGACTTCAGGTGTCATGTCCGTACCCGGCGTGTACATGTTCACAATGGCCCGGTCCTTGTCAACGTAATCAATAAGTTCGAATATGTCCTCTCGAAGCAGTGGGTCACCTTCTGTAAAGGTGATGATAACTGCACCCATGTCCAGGGCCTCATCGATTGTCCTTTTCACGGTATCCACATCAAGGTCACCTCCACCACTACTGATCAAACAGTGGTCGCAATTGCACTTGCAGTTCCTTGTAATCTCAAAGGATACCGTCTCAGGGATGTATTTCCCAAGTGCTATCTGTGTTTCTGCATAGAGGAGCCTTTTGAAGACCTTGCTTGGTATGGGGGGTAGCCAAGTCGATGCTATGACCCTGTCCTTCTCGACAAGTGCGGGCTTCTCAGCTTCAAGGGTCTCGTTAATTTTTTTCAGGAAAGGTGAGCAAACCCCGCGCAAATGCCCCTTTGCTTCCAGTTGCAGGAACCCGTTCAGATGCTTCAGGTCAATGGTAAGGCCTGGAATGGATAATACTGTTATGTCCTCTTCAGGCTGATTCGTATAAGTTCTATTGTAAGTGTCAGGCATCTTTAAATCCTCTTTGATCAGGTCTTACAACCTCTGGCAGTTTTTCTTGATAATGGTCTTTTGAGATGTCGGATGTCTATAAGCACCTTCCCAAAGTCCCTTTTATTTTTGTATAGGCCTCAGGCTCTGTGATGTTGACAGTTGTTCCGTAAAAAATATGAATTCTGAAACCGATCTTGTCAGTTTCGTTCTCCCTCGGGAGCATCAGGTCATTGTTTGGGAAACCGCTTTCAATGAATACATTGGGTTCTGGTCTCGAAATTGGTTCCCTGTACATCCAAACCCTCTTTTAAGATCGTTCTTCTCCTAAATATCTTCCCATTATGGGATCGGCCCGTGCAGATATTTAGGAAAGGGTGTAGAACGATGATTGAAATAAAGAACGCGGATCAAACGCGTTCTGCAAATGCAAGATTTCCACTGATCCTCTTAATCTTGATCTTTACCACATCACCCTTTGCAGCGCCAGGGACAAATATAGTGAATTTGGCAAGTTTGGCGATTCCGTCTCCTTTTGAACCGACCGCATCGATCCTGACCTCGTATTCCTCGCCTTCTTCAACTGCATCGCGTGGTGTTGCAATTGTGGTTCTCCTCTTCTTGACAGGACGGTGTGCACCACAAGCGGCGCATTTGAGTACCATTATCCTGCCTTCTTTAACAAGCTGGGTATCCGGACGGTTACATTCGGAGCAAATGACGTATTCCTCAACGTAAGCGTCAATATTTGATTTGATACTATCTCTTGGGAATTTTCCCTGGAATATTGCACGACTTCCATCAAGTTTACCGGCTGTACCCATTTCTCTTGTGAGGAATTTCATAATGTGATCCGGTTCTCTGTTCAGTACGTCCGCAATGTTCCCAAAGTTCTCAAGGACGGTAGTTTTACCTTCCACAAATATCTTAGGTTCGGGAATTACGAAACGAACATCCGTAGTTTCCACATCAGGGAGATTTTCAATTGCCCTTTCCAACAGCGCTTCGTAATCATCCATTTTAATACCCTCTTGTTTTGATTTATGTTTGTTTTACTGTACCAGTTCCTGACCCTGATCGACAACGAGCCTTACAGGAGTTGGAAGTTTCTGGCCAGCTTTTCTCAGAGCATCTTTTGCCATTGGGAAGTGCTCTTTGTTCACGGAGATGGTGAATACCTTCTGTCCTGCGGAAATCCTTGCTGCGGTACCGACGTTCTTACCCCATGCTGCTCTCATTCCGCTTGATACACGGTCTGCTCCTGCTCCTGTAGCCTGCTTGTTCTCCCTGAGAACTTCGTGAGGATATACTCTGAGCTTGATGTGGTAGCCGGTACGCCCTGCTGCTGTTGTCATTGCCCTGTTGGCAGTGATACGTGCGGCTTCGAGAGCTTTGTGCTGGATCTGGCATTTCTCATCTGCGATCAGTGTGATCTTTACAGGGAACTGGGCTGTCTTGTTTCCCATATCGTAGTGGATGACGTGGCTACCTGGAACACCACCCATGTATTTTCTTCTTGTGTTTGAACGTGATTTTACGTTTCTGTACATACTTGCTGGTTTTCTTACCATGAGATTGAACCTCCTTAATATGATCAGTGTGATCTTAAGAGCGCTTTGTGTCCTCTGCTTTTTTGATCTGTTCAGCAGATCTCTTTCGGGCTTGTTGTCAACGCGTCTTGAAAATCTTTTATTTGTAAATGTGTCAATGGTGCATCCCCCTACTACTTAGGGGTTTATAAGTCTTATCAATAGAAAGTGAATTTTCATTTTTTATGCGACATTTTAACTCGCACTTTATATATGTGGTTTTTGGACCATCCGAATGATTAACTTCTGATTGTAATGTTGCAAAAATCAATATATATCGGACGACTATATTCCATATATGGACTCTGTTACTCAAAAACACAAGAAGGATATAAATAAGAGCCTTGGTTTTCATATTATATCAATATCAACTTCAAGGTTTGCGAAATACGGCTCGGCCTCTTCTCCTTCAGATGCCGATGATGTGTCCGGTGAACTGATGGCGGATCTTGTTAAAAAGAGTGGTCATGATGTTGTCGGATATGAGCTTGTTTCAGATGACCCGTTGTCTATAAAGATGGCCGTAATGGATGCCCTTCAAAGGGAAGCAGATATTATTGTGACAACCGGTGGTACCGGATTGGCAGCAACGGATGTTACCATTGAGACCCTTGAACCTATATTCGAAAAGCAGATGCCCGGTTTCGGGGAACTTTTCAGGTATAAGAGCGTTGAACAGATAGGTTCTGCAGTGATACTGACTCGTGCAGCTGCAGGCACCGTAGGCGGCAAAGCGGTCTTCTGTTTACCCGGGTCCCCTGGTGCAGTGGAGCTTGCTCTTTCGGATATAATCCTCCCTGAAGCAGGACATGTTATAAAACACATAAAATAATTATTAATAGGATGGAGGGGCATATGACCAATATATTTAAACAGTTGGTATAAAAGATATTATAATATGACTATCTTTATGTTATGTCTGTATTGCTGATGAATCGGAATTATATGAAATTCATTTGATCCCATCTGGTTGAATTTTGGTTCTCTATGCACAAAAAAGGATCAATTAAACTGAATATATTGACAGGTCTCAATTCCCTATAGGAAGGTTTACATGGCTGGATATTTACTTGGTATCAAAGAACTTGACGATCTTATCGGAGGTGTCAAAGAGGGTACCAACCTGATGCTTATCGGTCCTCCTATGAGTGGAAAGGATGATCTTGTGAATACAATTATATGCAACGGTCTCAAAGAGGGCGATTCATCTATTATTGTCTCCACCCGTGAGACAGGGGAGCGTGTGCTTGAATGGTTCTCCGATAACGGTCTGGAGGTAGATTCGTCCTATCTTGGTGTTGTTGATTGCGTAAGCAAGACACTTGGTATTCCAACATCGGATGAAGTTCACATTAAAAGAGCTTCAAGTCCTGTTGACCTCACCGGAATAGGTGTCAGGATCGGTCAGTTCTTTGAGGAATACCTTGTAGTGAAAAAAGCTCCCGGGATGAGGTTCTGTATCAACTCCCTTTCTACGATACTTATGTATTGCAATCTTCAGACCCTGTTCAGGTTCTTACATGTTTTTACAGGTCGTGTTAAAGCATCCAATTCCCTTGGTATCTTCATTGTGGAAGATGAAATGCACGATACACAGACAATAGCAACCCTCAAGCAACTTTTTGATGGTATGATAGAAATAAAAGAAACGGATTCCGGTCATTCTGTCAGGATATTGGGCATTACTCCAAAACCTACTCCCTGGTACGACTTTGAGATCGATGGGGGAAATGTGACTATCGGGAAGCCGGAATAATTATTTTCTTTGGTTCACAGCGGCTGATAAAAAATATTTTTGCTTATATGGCGCAAGTTATAATTGGAATAAATTTTGATGTAGGTTCATATGGATAAAGAAAAGTTATACAAACTCAGATCAGAAGCAACCCACTTAAAACCTATGATCAATGTAGGCAAAAGCGGGGTCACTGATCAGTTGATAGTCGAACTGAAAAAGACTATCAAGGACAAGCATCTTGTTAAGGTCAAGGTCTTAAAGAGTGCTTCTTACGAGGATGAGGATGGTATCGACGGTATTGCTGAAAAGCTTGCAGCTGCGACAAAGGCAACGATCATCGATGTAAGGGGTCATTCAGTGGTGCTTTACCGTTAATGCCTGAGAATATTTTAATGAGCATTTTCAGATCTTCTCTCCTGAGATAATCTCTACCTGTTGCAGTGTTATGAGTTCCTTTGGAATCATTTTGCGGAGTTCTGGGAGGATTTTTCTTATCCTTTCTTCGGAATCGACCGCTTCCAGTATCAAAGGCAGGTCTGTGCCCAGCCTCAGGATACTTATTGTGTGTATCTTGCTGTGTACTCCGTATCCTTCAATACCGTGAAGGACAGTTGCACCGGCTATCTTTGAATCTCTCATGAACTCAAGTATTACTTCGTGCGCGGGTCTGCCGTCGCAGCGATCGTTCTCACTGAGGTATATTCTGAGGATGGAATATGTCATAGGTAAGTCTCTCTTCTTTAAGTTAGATTAAATTTGCTACCTGCTGTCCGGCAAATACTCCTGAAAGACAAAGAAGTAGGTTAAGTACAATGTTGGATACGAATAGAAGTTTCTGTCCCTCTTCAAGCAGCCTGAATGTCTCATAGGCAAATGTAGAGAACGTTGTAAATGATCCAAGTATCCCTATGTTGATAAGGTGAACACTTCCAAATGGTTCCGATAGGAATGTAAGCGTGGATAATGTGGCACTGCCGATGACATTTACAAGGAGGGTTCCGGTTGGAATGCCTTTATGCAGGGGCATGGTTCCTGATACAATATATCTAAGACAGGCACCGATAGCCCCTCCTATACCTACCAGAAGCATGGCTTCGATCCCGGTCTGCATTTTATTTCCCCTCTGAGATATGGATGATCATGCCTCTTCCGACGAACACTGCCAGAAGTGTGAGTGCGAGATTGATCCCTATATTATAAGCACCAAAGCTCCCTCCAAGTGTGTAGCTCTCGACGGCAAAAGTGGAAAAGGTGGTAAAAGAACCCATAAAGCCTGTCCCGAATGTAAGTCGTGTCCTCTGGCTAATGTGTCCAAGATAGTCGTAATCATACATCATCATTCCCAGGAGTAGGCTTCCCGCCACATTCACAATTAGGGTTCCGTTGGGTGATACTGTGCTGGATGAAACTGCATACCTAGAGGTAGCACCCAGGAATCCACCTAATGCAATGCTTGCAAGACCCTGTGTTCGTTCCGGGAATATCATGTCTGGGGTCGAGGTTCAAGGATGGTTTTTACTTACTTAAAAATGTTCATCCGCCAGATACTGGTGGGAATATTGCGATCTCGTCGTCTTCATTGACAATGGTGTCCAGACCTTCAAGATGCATGACATTATCCCCGTTTATGAGAATGTTGATGTAGCTTCGGAGTTCCTTCTTTCCGTCGACCTCATCGAATAACATCTCCTGAAGCTGAGGGAACTTCATGAGCAGGGCATCAATGATCTCCTGCACGTTCTCTCCCTGTATTTCAAGATCCGACTCACCTGCAGATTCCCTGAGATTCGCAAACAACTTTATTTTTGCCATAGCCATGGGAATTTGTGACTACTGCATATTTAATAAAACTATCCAAATAGGTCAATAACTGCTCTTTCACAGTTATATTTGCTTAATATACTTGAAAACAAATCAGAAAAAGAATTATGGTGGGATAGCGCGGATTTGAACCGCAGTCCAAGCGTCCCAAACGCTCGAGGATCGACCAGGCTACCCTACTATCCCATCATGTTAATCGCATGCAAAAGACCTCACATGCAGTGCATTTGGAAGCACGTTCCCCTAAATAGAAGTTATAGTAGATATACTTATCTGTATAATCACGGTCTTTGAGAATCAATTGCTCAATTTCTTTTCAATTTTACGT
>JBNJIC010000014.1:0-3420 GCA_051749005.1 Halobacteriota archaeon
TTTTAGATCTAATCGGGATATTAGTAGAAATAAAAAATAACTATCCTGAATTGCCCTGGAAATACCCCCTCTTATTGTGATTATTTAAGCAGGATTTCTCTTTTTAATTATTGCTGTAAAATAATTCCGGAGTATATTCAGATCATCTTTATCGCTGCAGAACTTTACAAGATCCATTATCATTTAATGATAACTATCTCAGAAATAGTTAAGTGTCTGAACTGGATGTCCATTTACTGGACCATGCCTGCGACATCTGTACATCCGATCGCGGTCATCGATACTAAAATTATCAGAAGTGCAATTATTTTATGCGCTACTTTCATATTCTACCACCTTTTAATTCAAAGATCATCTGCATAAGGCATGTATGTGCATCGACACCAACCTTCACCATTTTCATTGGGACTATGTTTACAGTCCTTGTGTGGAATTGGCATATCTTTTAATGCTGTTGTAATTGAAAGGACGTTGTTATCGTTTTTTTTGCATACTTCACATGATTGAGCTTCTTCAGCATGTATCATCACTCTGTCGTAACCATTTCTTTGATAATTCAGTAACTGAGATCGTGCCGCTTCCGGAAGTTTCGGGAAAAACTCTTCGTTATTTTCGTAGAGCTCTCTCTTTTTCGTAGTACATTAACGATTCGGTATGCAATGTTGTTATGTTTGAATATTTATCAATTCTATCCGAACTTTTCTGCTTAGGTTTTTCCTTCAAAGATATTCTTTTCAAAAAACCAGATAACCACATACAGTACCCCCTTTGAATGTATTGGTTGCAAGTACACTGTAACTTAATTTATGCAGATCTTCATTTTTTCTCCAATTGTTTCTCTGCCCATAACATGGTTGCCTTACCGATCATTTCAGACCAGTCATCAAAAGAAGTATTGTCCCTGATGTACGCGTTGAATTTCTCATCGTTTTTTTCGATATCTGAATAAGCAATACCGATAAGTCCTTCACAGGCATCTATGAATTGTTGGACATCACTGAATCCAAAGAAGGTTTATGTTTCCATAAACGACTCATCTAACAATTCATCGAGCGATATTTTAGATGCAACCTTTTTCTGAAGCTCTTCTAATTCTTTTTGTAACCTAACTAACTCAGCGATGTCAGATTCTACCATAAAAACACTCCCTAATAAGTAAATAATTATCATACTTTTTATTTATATTCCTAACTTTACAAATGCAATTATCAGAGATGCAGGAATAACATTTATGCCCATAGACAACATAAACTAACTACCGGGTATTGATGGGGGCTGTTCTATCCGAACTACCAATAACAAGCAGGCTGAGAAGGCATTGCGTGAATCCGAGACGAAGTATCGGTTGATCTTTGAGAATTCCCCGCTGGGGATCTTCCATTTTGATAAGAACGGCGTTGTTACTGAATGCAATGAGAGTCTTCTTAAGATCCTCGGATTGCCAAAAGAAGAGGTTATCGGTTTTAACATGGAGATCTCTCTAAGGGATGAAAATATGCGACAGGCCCTTGAAGCGGTCCTGGAAAGAAAGTCGGGCCAGTACGAGGGTGAATATATTCCCACCACAGGCACCAAGATCACTCCCATTAAAGCCAGTTTCAGCCCGAACATCTCTGAAGACGGTACCCTTAAGGGTGGCATCTGTATCGTAGAGGACATAACCATACGCAAGCGGGCAGAGGATGCACTTAATCTGTATGCAGAGGAACTTTCAAAAGCTAATGAGGAGCTTAAATCCCTTGACAGGATGAAAGATGAGTTCCTGTCGAACGTAAGTCATGAGCTCAAAACGCCTCTTACCTGCATCGAAGGCTACAGTCAGGTACTGTCCGATGAGACCCTGGGTTCGGTTAATGAAGAGCAGAGAAAATCAGTTGATACGATCATACGCAACTCCGAGCGGCTCAGGCGACTGGTCGACTCTCTCCTGTACATCAGCAGGATGCAGGCAGGTACCATTGAATATACATTAGGGACGGTCAGTATCGCAGAGATAACAGACCACGTGGTCACTGATATGCTTCCGCGTTTCAGGGAGAAGGACCTGACCATTGAAAAGCACGTTGCTGCCAGTTTACCCTCAATAAAAGGGGATAAGGATAAGCTGACCGATCTGCTGGTATATCTTGTTGACAATTCCATCAAGTTCACACCATCAGGAGGCACCATAACCCTGGCTGCTCTGGAGGAAGGGGACAACCTGCACATCACGGTTGAAGATACCGGAATCGGTATCCCTAAAGAATTGATACCTAACCTGTTCCGGAGGTTCTACCAGATCGACGCCTCCATCAGGCGTAAGTATGGAGGCACAGGAGTGGGGCTGTACATCAGCAAAAGTATTGTAGAGGCGCATAAAGGGAAGATCTGGCTGGAGAGTCAGGAAGGTGCCGGGACAACGGTTCATGTGGAACTGCCTGAGTGAAGACATGTGGGGATCCGGATTTCTAATAATGAAAATTCTGCGGTCTCAATATAGCTCTTTGAAGACGGATCATGAAATTTTCATAACTGACAGGTATACTTAACATTAATAGAAAGTAATTTTATCAGTATGAGCAATGACAGGAACAAGCTAGTGTCTCTGGAGAAACATATCTCTGAAAGTTCCGGGATCTTAGGGTTGAGTAGCATTCCTCATCTTGTTGTTGAAGAGCAGGATATCCCCAATGCTCGTACCAACTTAAGCAAGATCCTTATCACAACTTCAGCTCTGGAAATTTTTACCGAGGAAGAGCAGTATGCAATAATTGACCATGAACTGGGACATATATCCAACAAATACAAAGATTGGGCTTTCTATAGCTACTTAATGCTGCCTTTCATATCCTTTATGATGCTTTTATGGATCGGTCTGTCTGTTCTTCCGGTCCTTTCCACCACGTTACTTCTTTTTTCATTAGTGTTGTTCGTTCTTCTCAGGTTCCCGTTGAATCAAAGAATAATAGAATTAAAACGAAGATCTGAATTTGAAGCAGACATAATATCTGCAAAATTAGGGAACAAATACGCTCTGATTTCTGCTTTATTGAAATTGAAACCCCTTTTAAATAACGATAAAGGCTCACGTGACAGCTATCATTCAATTGTTCAGCTTATTTTCAGATTTTATTTTTCAAAAATGAATTTCTACCCGTCTATTGAAGAACGTATTGGAAAGCTTAAAGAATCTTGATTTAATACAAAGATCAAACTCCAAAACCAGGATCAACACTGTTTTCCTTTGTTCCTCTTCTTTTTTTGTGATACAGCATTTCATGAACTATGAAACACTAACTTTTCGATTATTACATCCGGGAAAAAGTTCACTATTATGAATAATATTTTAGCAATAAATATATATTTGTGGATAATTTAACTCAGAATTTCACTTATTTCTGATGTTGGTGTGCTTCTATATATTCCAAATATCGTATTTGT
>JBNJIC010000014.1:3430-22710 GCA_051749005.1 Halobacteriota archaeon
GTCCCGCACCAACCAAACGATATATCTGATGAGTTTTTGAAATGGAATCGAACAACATCTCTCTGAAAAACAAGATCCTTTTTTATGTCATCTTAGGTGCTTTCCTAATTCTATCCGTATCTGCAATAGTTAGTATTTCTACCGTAACAGGTCAACAGGAGGAAATGGCATATCGGCAGTCCATAGAAATGACCAGGAATTATGCAAATTATTTTGATGGAAATGCAAGAACAAATCAGGGTATTACTACCACTATCTCGACAACAATGAGCAATTATGACAGCGCTAACAGGGCTGAGGTAAATAATATTTTAAAGGATTTACTTTTGGAGAATCCCCAACTGGTCGGACTTTATGTTGGGTATGAACCCAATGCTTTTGATGGCAGGGATTCTGAGTTCATTGGGACTGAAGGTCATGATGAGACCGGAAGGTTTTTACCATACTGGAACACGATAAATGGTCCGATAAGTGTTGAGCCTCTTGAGGATTATGAGACATCAGAATATTATCAGCTTCCAAAGAAACTCAATCAAAAAGTCATCACAGAGCCTTACTTTTACCGTGGGATACTTATGGTGAGCTATGTTTCTCCTATTATCAGAAATGGTGAGTTCGTTGGAATTGGCGGGGTTGATGTATCGCTCGAATATTTTGATGAGACCATGTCTGATGTTACTGCTTTTGAGAGCGGTTATACTTTTGTAACAAGTAACAGCGGTATACTGTTGTCTCATCCGGAGCATAAGGAATGGATCGGAACAAAGAAGTTAGATGACTTTGGAGTTTTTGAGATCTCTGAGATGGCAAACGATATCAGGGATGGAAAAAGAGGATACATCGAAACAACAGACCCTGGCACCGGCAAAGAAGTTGTGATGTTCTATGAGCCAATTAATGAAGGTACCTATAGTTTTGTCCTCTGTGCACCTAAAGATGAGATGCTTGCAGGGGTAACGGTCCTGAGGAACAGGCTGATATTTATGTCCCTGATCTCAATTTTTCTTGTAGGCGGAGTTGCTTATATGGTTGGTCGCTCGACAGACCGGACCATCAAAAAAATGCTGGACGATTTCAGATTGATATCCGATAATGCATTAACCGGTAATTTTGATACAAGGGCTGATACCAACGTACAGGTCGATTTTAAGAAGATCCCTCAGGGTCTCAACCAGATACTGGATAATATGGGTAAACTTGAAAAGGAAAATGAAAAAGCAATGGATGCAATGCTGCATGCAAAAATTGAAGCTGAAAATGCAAATCGCACCAAGACTGAATTCATATCAAATATAAGCCATGAGCTAAGAACCCCTCTTACTTTGATCATTGGTTTTTCCGATATACTTGACAGTGAAAATTACGGGTCTTTGAATGAATCTCAGAAAAAATGTACGTCCAGCGTTCTTAAAAATGCAAATAATCTTTTGGAGTTGATCAGCGATCTTCTGGATTTCTCAAAAATCGAGATGGG
This sequence comes from Halobacteriota archaeon, assembly GCA_051749005.1. Taxonomy (GTDB): domain Archaea; phylum Halobacteriota; class Methanosarcinia; order Methanosarcinales; family Methanosarcinaceae; genus Methanococcoides. The sequence goes on from JBNJIC010000014.1 coordinate 4,905, forward strand.
GAAGATGGAATTTAATATTAGTGAATTCCGGGTATCTGATGTAATTGATGAAGTAGAAGTATTTATGGGACCTCTCGCTTCAGAGAAGGATATTGACCTGACATTTGCTATCGATATCGAAGTCCCTGAAATAAAAGCTGACGTGACAAAGTTCAAGCAGATCCTTTACAATCTCGTTAGTAATGCCATTAAGTTCACAGATAAAGGAGGCTCAGTGATCATTGATGGTCAGATATCTGCTGATTCTTTAAATATATCCGTAAGGGATACAGGAATCGGTATTTCACCAGAGGACCAGGCTAAACTTTTCAAACCTTTCTATCAGGTGGATGCATCCAGTACCAGAGGGTACGGAGGAACCGGGCTTGGGCTTGCACTTGTAAAGAAATTTGTTGAAATGCATGGTGGTGAGGTCCGGGTTCAGAGTGAAATAGGCGAAGGTAGTACATTCGAATTCAATATTCCGATGCAACAAATAGTTGATGAGGATTGCTTACATGTATGATTGGTTAATTATCTGATTTTACTTAATATTAAAAACCCAGTGATTTGACCTAAATTCATATCCTCCTGTTTTAATATGCACCAGGTAACTGTTCTGGCCGTTTGCTTCAAAAAAATAGTGTATGTATTTCCCAAATCATTTAGTCGCCGTAAATAGTATTAACCTTAAAGTAAGTAGAGTACACCAGAACGATAACAAGGAGAATAAAGAAAAATGGTCTTAAAGACACTTCCATTTACTAAGGAACAGATACTGGAGATTAAAGAACAGTACCCGACCCCTTTCCACGTTTATGATGAGAAGGCAATAAGGGAGAACGCAAGGAAGCTCAGGGATGCTTTCAGCATTCTCGAGGGATTCCAGGAATTCTTTGCCGTCAAGGCATTGCCAAACCCATATATGCTTAAGATATTGAAAAGCGAAGGTTTCGGTTCAGACTGCAGCTCATTGCCTGAACTGATCCTTTCCGAGAAGTCAGGTATCGTTGGTGAGGACATCATGTTCAGTTCTAACGACACCCCGGCAGAAGAATTCGTAAAGGCAAAAGAGCTCGGTGCGATCATAAATCTTGATGATATCAGCCACATCGACTTCCTCGAAGAGACAGCAGGACTTCCTGAACTTGTATGCTTCAGGTTCAACCCCGGTCCAATGAAGGCAGGAAATGTTTTCATTGGAAATCCGGAAGACGCAAAGTACGGATTTACAAAGGAGCAGCTCTTTGAAGGATACAGGATGCTCAAAGAGAAAGGTGTCAAACGTTTCGGAATGCACACAATGGTGGCATCCAATGAGCTTGATCCGTCCTATTTCGTAGAGACTGCAAGAATGCTTTTCGATACAATTGTCGAGATCTCAAAAGAACTTGACATCCGCTTCGAGTTCGTGAACCTTGGTGGAGGGATCGGTATTCCTTACAAACCTGAGGACGAACCGGTCCCATACGACGTCATTGCAAAGGGCGTCAAGGAAGAGTATGATGCAAAGATCAAGGCGAACGGACTTGACCCGCTGAAGATCTACCTCGAGTGTGGTCGAACCGTAACCGGCCCTTACGGTTATCTTGTGACCGGCGTCAGACACCTCAAGCACATCTACAAGGACTACGTCGGAACAGATGCATGTATGGCCAACCTCATGAGGCCTGGTGTCTATGGTGCATACCATCACATAACCGTTCTTGGCAAAGAGGACCAGGCTGCAACACACAAGTATGATGTCACAGGTTCACTCTGCGAGAACAACGATAAGTTCGCCATCGACAGAATGCTTCCTGAGATCACACGTGGTGACATCATTGCAATTCACGACACAGGTGCCCACGGTCATGCAATGGGATTCAACTACAACGGAAAGCTCCGCTCTGCTGAGATCCTCTTGAGGGAAGACGGCAGTTTTGTTCAGATCAGAAGGGCAGAGACAATTGATGATTACTTTATTACCCTTGACTTTGAGGGTCTTAAAGAATTCAGTTAAGCAGAATAACTCTGCTTTTTAAAGGTCAATAGCACATTTCCGGAAGGACCTGTCCTTCGGAATACTCTTTTCTTTTCCTTGTTCTTTTCTAAAACCAATTATTGACAAAAATTCTGAAGTGAAACGTTTATTAATCTCGAGCTCTCTCTTTATTATTGATGACTGCCAAGGACAAAGAGAAGGATGATCTGATATTCGTGATACAGAAACATCATGCCACCAACCTTCACTATGACCTGCGCCTGGAGATGGATGGTGTTCTCAAAAGCTGGGCTGTACCCAAAGAACCTCCCACAGTTGAAGGTATCAAACGTCTTGCTATTCAGGTAAATGATCATGACCTTGATTACGCGGATTTCGAAGGCACGATACCTGAAGGCAGCTATGGTTCCGGTAAAGTTGAGATATGGGACCGGGGTACCTTTGAGCCTGAGAGCGTCAAAGAAAAAAAGATCGTTTTCACTCTTTCAGGTAAAAAAATGAAAGGCAAGTTCGTCCTTGTAAAGACGAACTTTGGTAAGTACGAGAACGACTGGCTCTTTTTTAAGAAAAAGGAATGATCCTTTTTCTTTCATTCCGAACCCGTTTTGATTATGTCTCTTTTGGTATCATTGTACCATCTGACAGGTACAGGATAGCTGATGAAGGTATCATATTCCTGAGGCAGGAAGAACTTTGTTCCCCTGTCATCCAGAGCTTCCACAAATTCAGGATCAATTGAATCCAGTTTATTCTTCTCTGTTTTTGCAGATACTGATTCTGCAACCCTGTAATGTGCAAACTGCTTGTTGTAAAGCACAGATGGCGATGTCGGGTCGATCTGCAGTGCCCTTTCATAGTATCCGATGGCACCTTCTACATCTCCAAGGATGTTTGCGATGTATCCCATGTTATACCATGCCGTTATGCTGTTTGGTTGCAGTTTGACTGCTCTTGAATAGTAATCCGATGATGCAACGTAACTGCTTGTAAGATATGCAGCTGTTCCCTTATTGTACCATGCAGCGGCATTGTTGGGTTCGATCTCAAGGACTCTGTCATAATTGTACATTGCACCGTTGTAGTCCCCTTTCATGTAGAGTGCAAAGCCCTTCATGTTAAGCGCTTTAGTGTTGTTCGGATCATTTGCAAGTATGGCATCGTAACAATTTATCGCTCTTTCGTAATTTCCCAGGTCCTCATACTCTTGCGCCAGATGGTAAAGTACAGATTGGTCCGTTATCTCGGTGGAGAATATATGGTCATATGATGCGATGGCATCTTCTGTTCTGTTTGCCCCGTTCAGTGCCAGAGCCTGGGCAAAAAGGACGTCTATGTTGTTCGGCTCAGCTTTGAGGACCTTATCGTAGGATATTATTGCCGAGTCATAGTCTCCGATCCTGTATGATGTATCTCCGCGATACTGCCACCCTTCAAGGTTGTCAGGCTCAAGTTCCAGAAGCCTGTCATATGACTGCAATGAACTATCATAATACCCGAGCTTGTCGTAAGAAAGTCCTCTCATAAGCAATGATTCTGTGTCTTCAGGGTCGATATTGAGGGCATTATCATAACACTCAACTGCATGATAATGGTCTCCTATGTTGCTGTAATCCTGTCCAAGACAGAACCATGCATCCCGATCATCAGGGTCAAGCTCGACTGCTTTTCTGTAATTATCGATAGCCTGTATCTGGTGTCCCTGCATATCCAGGGTCCTTGCTCTCATGAACCAAGTGTCACTGGAATCAGGATCGATGAGAATAGCTTTATTGTACGAGCTTAAGGCAGCATCATATTCCCCTGAGTTCAGGAGGGCATTTCCCTGTGCGAACCATGCATCTTCTGCATGGGGTTCAACACCTATCAGATCCACATCATCAGATGTAATATCAGTGGCACCAATTTGACCGTAGTATCCATTTCTATTTTCCACTTCTATTACCTGGAACATATCGAAAAGACTTGGTGCTGCAAGTGAGCTGCTGACAACCGGAACCTTTGAGGAACTTTTGAGTCTTTCCATTTTGCTTATCGTGACCTGCATCTGGGTGTTTACAGCCTGGTTTGCCGGTTCATATGTCAGAGCTGTTTGATAAACATCGAGAGCTTCCTGATACTGTCCGGTTTTTGTCAGTATCCTTCCCTTCCTGTAATAGGCATCAACAAAATCAGGTTTCTGTTCGATGACCATATCATATGCTTTGATGGCATTCTCATATTTTCCAAGATGGTCAAGCTCCAGTGCAAGGGCGTACCATGCGAGAGTGAACTCTGGTTCGATCCCGACAGCTTCTTTGTAGCAGGAGGCAGCTTCTTCATACCTGTTCAGAGCATCAAGGTCAAAACCTTTCTGATACCATGCCTGTGAACATGAGGGATCTTTTTTCAGAGCTGCTGTATAACTTTCCACAGCTTCACTTTTCCTTCCCAGTTCATCAAGGGCAACTGCTTTGTTGTACCAGACAGATGGATGATCTGTTTCAAGTTCGAGTGCTTTGTCAAAACTCTCTACAGCATTTTCATATTGTCCCTGCTTCAGGTAGATGGAACCTTTATCGAACCATATCTTTGTGGATCCCATTTTGAAATCGGGACTCTGGTCGTAGCAATTCTCCTCATCACTTGCGTTTAATCGTGAGATTTCCGGGTTCTGTAAGTTTGTATTTAATTGTGAAATAGCCGGATTCTGAAGATATATCTTTGCAATGGTGTCGGGATCGATACCAAGTGCTTTATCATAGCTAACGAGGGCTTCATCATATCTTCCAATAAGATCGAGAACCATACCCTTCTTTTGCCATGCGTTGGCATTGTCCGGGTCAAGCTTGATGACCTTCCCATAACTTGTCAAAGCATCCTGATATTTTTCGTCAGATCTGAATGCTTCTCCAAGTCTGAACCATGCATCTACATTGTAAGGATCAAGTTCAGTAACTTTTTTGTAAGCTCCTATAGATTGTCCGGTATCACCCAGGAACTCATGTGCCTGTGCCTTGCTCCACCATGCATCGTTTTTCTCCGGATCGAACTCAATAACCATATCATATGCTTCGATCGCGTTTTCATATTCTTCAAGGCTGTAGTATGCCTGGCCTTTATGATACCATATGGTAGTATTGTCCGGATCGATCTTTAGTGCTTTATCATAAAGGATGACAGCTTTGGAAGCTTTACCTTTTTCCACAGCTTTTATAGCTTCTCCATAATAATAGGATGAACGTTCCATCTGTAGTTCAAGGAAACTTCCATAGATCTTCATTGCTTCATCATGTTCACCAATGCTGTCCAGAGCGTGTGCCTTATGATAAAGTACGATCGTTTCTTCTTCTGTTATCTTTTCCTTTTCCCCGGAACCCGGGATTGAGTTATCTGTAGTGCTGGAATTATTTGGTCCCCCGGGCCTGGTAAGGTATTTTTCAATAGACACAAGTGCCTGGTCATAAATAGAAATAGATGATATGTAGTCCCCTTTTTTCGATAGTGCCATTCCCTTTTTAGTAAGGGTCATTACATCACCGGGCTTTATTTCAAGTATCCGGTCATACTGTTCTATGGCTTTATCGTACTCCCCAAGCAGGTAATATGCTGATGCTTTATTATCAAGGGCCTCAACGTAATCAGGATCTATATCAAGGGCCATATCATATTTTGCCAATGCCTGCTCATAACTTCCGTTCAATGTGAATACAATACCTTCTTCATTAAGTTCTCTGGCCTCAAAGTTCAGACATTGGGCCTGAAGGCTAAATCCTGATATAATGAAGACTACGATCAGTAAACTTAGAATGGATCTTTTTACCACCATATTTAAACCCATAAATTATTTTTCAGAAATAAGTCAAATTTCGCCATCGGACAATTTGAATTATGTTTTTTAGTATAAGTTATTGTTTTTATTTGTAAGTAAGTACCCATTATATTATATCTTCTTTTTTATATTAGGAGGTATTACTTATATCGGAACTATTCACTATCCTTTTTGGTAAAGTAGAAATAGCTCCAATACAAATAAAGTTTTCCATTAATCATTTAATCTTGTCTGTCTTTATATAATCATTCATTGATCGAAACCTTCAAAGATAGTATCGTAAGCATCTGTCCAGTGCAATTGGGATCCTGCCGCAATGAACATCGCCACTGCTATAGCTTCTGCGATTTCTTCCTCTGTTGCACCATTCTCCTTTGCTCTTTCAGAATGTATCCTTACACATTTATCACATCGCATGAGCACCGCTGATGATACTGCTATGAGCTCCTTGACCTTAGTGTCAAGTGAATTGTTCCTGAATACTGCTGAACGCATATCTGTGAAGGCTTTAGAAGCTTCTGGTAATTTCTCATCAAAAAATGTCATATTATCTCTCCGGTTAGATTTTTATTTTATGTGGGTTGGGTGAATTTATTTCTGCGTTATCCTGCCTGATCAAATTTGGTCTGTTCATGTCTGATCACACATGATCAGTTATAATTAGTACGCTTAACTCTGTAAACAAGCCATACATGTTCCTTCTCAAGTACCTCGCATTTGGATGGAAGTCCGCCGAACATAGCGATCCCTGTCTTTGCATTGTCCGCTCCGACCATGTGAATGTCTTCTCTAAATCTTGCAGCTGCTCCATAATGTATATGCATATCGACATCAATATCACGGAACGAACCATCAGGACATATTGAATTATGCATTATTATCTTTGGCTTTGCCATGTAACCCCAAAAGTATTATTGTTCTCTTAAGACAAAAAAGCTACCGTTGATAAGAGATCAAACCTTTTAAATATTAATCGAAGAAGTATCCTCCAAATGCTTACGATCACCCGGGATTTGAGGTTAAAGGAATTTTGTTCTCGCTTCTTTTTTATTGATGCAATTCTTATCTTTAAGTAAGTATAATGTATCTAATGTATCTAATGTATCTAATAATTTTCAGTTGTTATGGTGATTTAAAAATGCTCAAAGAATGGATCGGAAATTGTCTCTGGCATAAGAGGGATATCGAATTGCCGGAGTGCATGAAGTGTGAACATGTCACTAAGATCGACTGTATCTTCATTATATGTGGTTACATGGGGAGAGATACCAGGCGCCGGAAAACCTACCGTGATTCTCATACAGGTGAAGAGGCTATCAGATGTCACCTTCCATGAATTAAATTCGTATGATCTGCCTATTGTTCTTTTTCTACGTGGATTACTTCAGCCCTGCTCAGAAAGGTATACTCCTGTAAGAACCAGAATTGCTCCGAAAATCGCATAAATGTTTGGGATGTTCCCGATTACCAGGCTATCTCCTATTATTGTCACGATCGGGATCATGTAGATCCCGTTGGTCGTGGTTGTGGGTCCTGCGAGATGGATCGCTTTGTTCCAGAGTAGGAATGCAAGTGCAGAGCAGAACACTCCTAGGTAAATGATAGCAGTTATGGCTACTACAATATCATGTTGTGAAAAGATGTCAATCCGGAGTTCCTGTGCTTCATAGAGTGCGAATGGCAGGAGGAATACTGTACCTGCTAATGTAAGGTCCCGTGAAACGATGAGCATGTTCCTTGACTTCATGCGGTCGATGATCAGAGTATAGAACACCCAGGAGATGACTGATCCGAACATCAGGAAATCTCCCAGCGGGTTAAGGTTTAGGTTGAACTTTCCATTCAGTATCAAAAGGCCCACACCTGCAAAGGCAAGGAAGGCTCCAAGATATTTAATGGGCTTTGAGAATCTTCTGTTGAGAGCATCTACGGCAAAAAGGAAAAATACCGGCACTGTAGAGCTTATAAGTGAAGAATTGGTGGCAGTTGTAAATGTCAGTGCAACGTTCTCGAACATATAATAGCAGGTAATCCCCAGAAACCCGGCTATCACAACGTATCGGATCTCATCTCTCCTGTAGGTTTCTTTTTTCCTGCAGATGGTGAAAAAGAGTATGCTTGCAATAAAAAAGCGGATGAATCCGATGATTGCAGGGTCAAGGTGCTCAAGCAATATCTTTGTGGCAATAAAGGAAAATCCCCAGATAGCAACCACTATCAGCATATAGATTATTCCTTTTGTACGATCTTCCATTTCTGCACCTTCTGCAAGTACTTTTGCAAATATTCAATATCAGGGTTGCCCACTGAGCATGTATTTTTATATATTGGTTTCGATATGTACATTCATACAAGGCTATCTTTTATACAGATGCCTAAAAAGGAAGACCTCATGTGATCCGATCAATACTGGACAATGACCTTTATAAGTTCACAATGCAGATGGCTGTACTGGAACTTTTCCCTGATGCCCGTGCAGAGTACCATTTTATCAACAGGGGAGATCAGCGTTTTACTGAAAATTTTGTGACACAACTGCGCAAAGCTATCGATGAGGATATTGTCGGAGTGACACTGACAGATGAGGAATATCAATGGCTAAAGGAAAGTTGCCCTTTTTTCAAACCATCCTATCTTGAATATCTTAAGAACTACCGTTTCGATCCTTCAGAAGTAAGTTTGTCCCTTACTGATGATGGTAACCTTGACCTGAGCGTAGAAGGGCCCTGGCACAGTTCCATCCTCTGGGAGATCGTTCTAATGGCAAGCATTTCCGAGCTCTATTTTACGGTAGTGGAACAGGACTGGTTGAACAGGTTCGCATCAAACGGTGATGATCCGGAGACAACCCTGATGAATGAGTATGGAAATCTGATGAGTGAGATGGGTGAGGAGCTCAACTCGAATGGTTGTATCTTCTCGGAGTTCGGAACCCGCCGACGCAGGGGCTTCAAATTGCACGACAAGGTTGTTGACGTCCTGCAAAGACTTGACTCATTTGCAGGCACAAGCAATGTCTATTTTGCTAAAAAGTATGGGGTCCGACCTATCGGAACTATAGGCCATGAATGGATTATGGGAAATTCAGCACTTGTAGGACTTCGAAATGCAAACCTGTTCGCATTCGGGAACTGGGTGAAGGTCTACAAAGGCGACCTTGGAATTGCACTGAGCGATACCTTCGGATCGAAACCTTTCTTCAGGAACTTCGGGCTTGAGTTTGCAAAACTCTATGACGGTGTCCGCCATGACAGCGGTGATCCTTTCAAATTTGCAGATGAGGTCATTGAGCATTACAAAAAGCTGGGCATTGATCCTTTGAAGAAGGTACTTGTGTTCAGCGATTCACTTCATGTAAAAGATGCTGTCAGTCTTCAGGAACATTGTGATGGCAGGATCAATTGCAGTTTCGGTATCGGTACAAGCCTGACGAACAATTCTGATTTCTTCAGCTACAGCCCGCCGCTTAATATGGTGATCAAGCTCCACAAGATAGATGGCATACCTGTGGTAAAGCTCAGTGATTCTGTTGATAAGGCTACAGGGGACCATGATGCTCTGAGAGTGGCCAATTATGTTTTTGGCAGGAAAGGGCTGGATGACTGAATTCTTTTTGAGTTGATCATTCAGCAATTGCTCCGTTAATGTCATATACAGAAAAAACGATTAACAGCATCATACATCATTAATAAATGCCTTTTTTCAATATAACCAGACAGGAAAAAGTTGGAAGATTGCCGCTGCAGTGGCAAGCGCAATTTTTTATGGAGGATAAAGATGATCGAAGCTTATCTAAAACATGAAGAAGAGAGGAATGCCCGGGGAATCCCTGCACTTCCTCTGAATCCGGAACAGACTTCTGAACTTTGTGAACTGTTACAAAATCCTCCTGCGGAACAGGAAGAATTCCTGCTCCATCTTTTCACCGAAAGGATCGCTCCGGGCGTGGACCCGGCTGCAAAGGTCAAGGCTGATTTCCTTGGGAATCTCCTGGCAGGTGACGTTTCTTCACCTCTTATAGACAAAAAGGAAGCCATCGGGATCCTTGGAACAATGATCGGTGGCTACAATGTCCAATACCTTATTGATGCCCTCAAAGATACCGAAATGGCAGATGATGCTGCAGATGCACTTTCAGGTATAACCCTCGTCTACGAAGCCTTTGATGAGGTCGTGGAATTGGCAAAGACAAATGAAGCTGCCAAAAAGGTCCTTGAGAGCTGGGCCAAAGCTGAGTGGTTCACAGACAGGCCCGGAATTTCAGAGACCATAACTGTAAAGGTCTTCAAGGTCGATGGCGAGATAAACACTGATGATTTCTCTCCTGCAAGTGCTGCATGGAGCCGTCCGGACATACCCCTTCATGCACTTGCAATGGGCAATACACGTTTCCCCGGGGGCATCGAGGAGATGGCAGAATGGCGTGACCAAGGACACGATGTTGCCTTTGTAGCTGACGTTGTGGGAACAGGTTCCTCCCGTAAATCCGCCTGCAACAGTGTACTCTGGCATATCGGCAAGAACATTCCATACGTTCCAAATAAACGCCGTGGATGTGTGATCATTGGAAATGCTATTGCTCCTATCTTCTTTAACACAGCAGAGGACTCAGGCGCACTGCCTCTCCAGATGGATATCAGCATGATCAATCACGGAGATATCATCACGATCAACACTGTCAGGGGAGAGGTAACAGATGAGTTTGGAAATGTTCTCTCCACTTTTGACCTTAAGCCCAACACCCTGGCGGATGAATTCCGCGCCGGAGGTCGTATCCCTCTCATAATTGGCCGTTCTCTGACCGCCCGGGCCCGTGAGGCACTGGGTCTTCCTGAGAAAGACATCTTTACAAAGCCGGATAATCCGGAGCCCGCGCCAGGAAAGGGTTATACACATGCGCAGAAGATCGTCGGTCTTGCATGTGGTGTGGAAGGTATCCTACCCGGCACTGCCTGTGAGCCGATAATGACAACTGTGGGTTCCCAGGACACAACCGGTCCTATGACAGCTGACGAACTCACAGAGCTTGCCTGCCTGAAGTTCCAGTCCCCGATGTTCATGCAGTCATTCTGCCACACTGCAGCCTACCCCAAGCCTGCTGATGTAAAGATGCAAAGGACACTGCCGGACTTTGTTTCTGAACGTGCCGGTGTAGCTCTCAAACCTGGGGATGGTGTTATCCACAGCTGGCTTAACCGCCTTCTGGTACCGGACACAGTTGGTACCGGCGGAGACTCTCACACCAGGTTCCCTATAGGAATATCATTCCCGGCAGGTTCCGGTCTTGTAGCCTTTGCAGGAGCCCTTGGTTTCATGCCTCTGGATATGCCGGAATCCGTGCTGGTCCGTTTCAGCGGCAATCTCAACCCTGGTATCACACTGCGTGATGTGGTCAATTCTATACCATACTATGCTATCAAGCAGGGTCTCATGACAGTACCGAAGAAGAACAAGATCAACATCTTCAACGGTCGCATCCTCGAAATAGAAGGACTTCCTGACCTCACAGCCGAGCAGGCATTCGAGCTTACAGATTCAGCTGCAGAGCGCTCAGCAGCAGCCGGTTGCATCCAGCTAAGTGAGGAATCTGTATCCACTTTCCTGCGCTCCAACCTTGCATTGATGAGGAAGATGATAAAGGACGGATACAAAGATGCTGAAACCCTCCGGAAGAGAATAGAAGCTGTTGAGGAGTGGCTTGCAGATCCGAAACTTCTGAAGGCCGATCCTAATGCAGAATACGCAGCTATCATAGAGATCGATCTTGCTGACATAAGAGAGCCTATCCTTGCATGCCCGAACGATCCTGATGATGTAAAGCTGCTTTCCGAGGTCGCTGGTACAAAGATACAGGACGTCTTCATTGGCTCATGTATGACAAACATCGGTCACTTCCGCGCAGCAGCCGAGATCTGGAGTGACCAGAAGTTCAACCCTGATGTTCGTACCTGGATATGTCCACCTACAAGAATGGACCAGACACAGTTAAAGGAAGAATCCCTTTTCTCTGTCTACAGCCAGGTAGGAGCCCGTATTGAGATAGCAGGTTGTTCACTTTGTATGGGTAATCAGGCCCGTGTACCGGATAAATCCACAGTCTTCTCCACCAGCACCCGTAACTTCGACAACCGTATGGGTGACGGAGCTCAGGTCTACCTCGGTTCAGCTGAACTTGGAGCGGTCATCTCCAATATTGGCAGGATACCAACGGTCGATGAGTATATGGAAGCTTACAGGAAGAAGATCGCACCAAAGCAGGATGAGATCTACAGGTATCTCCAGTTCAATGAAATGGAAGAATACAAGTAATAAGACATGTAAAACAGACAACTGTAATACAGAATTTGAAACAATATTCAGTGCGTATAACTTTAAGCGCATTTAAAATGGGTACACAATGCCCATTCTATACCTTTTTATTTTTGCTTAAGTGGATAAGGATAAATGAGAAACTCAAAATTCAGACTGTTACTAAAGTCTGTTCAGGCTGAATATTGTAATTCCCTTTTCTTCAAAGGTAAAAGTGTCCTTTTCTCCGAAATAACAAGTTTCTTCATCCATTGACCGGACACCCATTGCTTCATTTTTCTGACCGGACGTATTTTGCACGTGGTCGTATCAGCCTGTTATCTGAATATTGTTCAAGGCAATGTGCTACCCACCCCGATATTCTCCCTATGGCAAAGACCGCAGTTGCAAGTTTGGGAGGAATATCCAGGTATTTGTATACCACACCTGAATAGAAATCAACATTAGGATAGATGGGCTTCCCTTTCTTTTCCACGTATTCCCTGTAAGCGATCTCTTCCATCTTTTCCGCAATATCGAACCAGAGCATATCCCCGTTGTCTTCAGCTATCTCACTTGCCAGCTTTTTGTATACTCTTGCACGAGGATCACAGGTCTTATAGACACGGTGTCCGAATCCCATCAGCTTTTCATGCCTTTCAACTTTCTCTGTTACATAATCCTCAACCCGGTCAACAGAACCTATCTCATCTATTGCCTCCATTACAGCCATACGTGCACCACCGTGAAGTGGCCCTTTCAATGCACACAATCCTCCAATAACGGATGAATGAATATCTGAAAGTGTCGAAGTTATAGTTCTGGCGGTAAAGGTGGAAGGGTTTAGCTCGTGGTCAGCGCTCAGGATGAAGTCGGTCTCAAGTATACGGGCTTCGAGTTCAGATGGTCTTTTTCCCCGAAGCATGTAAAGGAAGTTGGCTCCTTGTGACAGTTTCGGGTCAGGCAAAACTTCTTCCATTCCTCTTTTTGCACGTGAAAATGCTGCAACCACTGTGGGAAATCGTGCGATCATCCTTATACCTTTTCTGACATTTGCCTCAGGAGAATTGTCGTTCAGGTCGGGGTCACAATGGGACATGAAAGAAGTGGTGGTTCGCAGGGCGTCCATGGCCTCTATGTTGTAATTACAGAACCTGATCACTTTAAATGCGCTTTCATTGATATACCTGAGCTCCTTAAGCTGGATTGAGAAAGCTTCAAGTTCGCTCTTATCAGGCATTTTGTCATGTATCAGCAGGTAGGCTACCTGATCGTAGGAAAGATCTGCCAGTTCGGCTACATCAAAACCCCGATATTTCAGTATTCCTTTTTCACCATCAATAAAAGTGATAGCACTTTCAAGTGCAATTATATTCTCCAGTCCTTTTGTAAAGTCCTGATCCATTTGTAATCCTCGTGATGTCCCTTAATTTAATTCTGATATTGTACTATTTATCTTTTTTTACATCCCGGATACTTTTAAAGCAGATAACAATAATATATAATTTATTATGTTTGGGGTCTCTTTCTCCGATATCATGATGATCTTAATATCGAAAGGTGTGGAACATGGGGAAATGGTATTGTTCGGTCTGTAATGTTTACCATTACGATGATGAAATAGGGGATTCGGACCTGGGTATCGAACCGGGAACAAAACCGGATGAATTTCCTGATAACTGGAAGTGCCCTGTATGCGGGGCTAAAAAGGATAAGCTCAGACCAGTGGAAACTGAAGCTGTCGGGAACATGATGGCCGGGAAAAACGTACAAGTGACCCCTAAGACCGAGAACATCAAGGTAATAATCGAAAAAGGTGCTGACAATCCCCTCCTGAAGCCCGAACTTGCACAGGACTACGGAAAACCCCTTGGACTTGCAGGCATCGGTTCGGGGATATCATATCTTAACAATTTCATTGCTCTTGAGAAAGTGAAGCTCAGAACAAGACTTGTCTGTGAACATCAAGACCCTGTGATAGAAAAGAACTTCTTCGGAACCAAAGTGGGTATGCCGTTGTTCGCATCTCCTACCGGCGGACTGAGCTATTTTGAGAACATCAGGGAAGAGGATTTTATGACCTCGGTACTGAATGGATGCAAACTTGCAGGAACGATCGGATTTTCCGGAGATACTGCTAAGGACTTCGATGAACATCCGGGTATCATTGCCCTGAAGAGTGTGGGTGGAAGAGGTGTAAACATATTCAAACCCCGTTCCCAGGATGTGCTTCTCGATCTTATCAGCCAGTCAGAGAAAGCCAATGCAGTAGCTGTTGGTGTTGATATTGACGGGGCAGGCTCGGTCAACTTCACCCTTGCAGGGAAACCGGTCTTCAGGAAGACTGTAGATGATCTCAAGGAGCTTAAAAGGTCCACATCCCTGCCTTTCATGGTAAAAGGTATCATGTGTGCACAGGATGCCCTTGCTGCCATTGAATCCGGGGCTGACATAATCGGTATCTCAAACCACGGAGGGCGTGTTCTCGATTCCACTCCCGGTGTTGCTGAAGTTCTCCCGGACATCGTAGAGGCTATCCGTGATACCAGAAGGGGTAAAAAAGTGGTGATAACAGCTGACGGCGGTGTCCGAACAGGTTTCGATGTTGTCAAGATGCTGGCATTAGGTGCTGATTATGTGTTAACGGGCAGACCAATTATACGTGAAGCTGTATCTCATGGAGCCGAAGGTGTCAGAAACCTCATTGAGTATATGAAGTCTGATATTGAAAAGGCTATGATAATGACGGCCTGTAATAGTCTTGAGGATATCAACAAGGATATACTCTATGACTATTGATTCAAAGAGACTTCAATTAGCCTGCAATTTTTGGCAAATTTTATTCCCACACCTAAAACTTAAATCAGTTCAACGGTATATTTAATCTGGGAGTGATCATTCTATGCCAACTATCGTACATTTTGACCTGCCGGCTGATGATCTTGGGCGGGCAAAGAAGTTCTACACTGAACTGTTTGACTGGAAGATAGAGAAAGTGCCGGGACCTCTGGATTATTATTCCATAGAAACAACATCTCTTGAAGGGGAACCTGGTGTTGCAGGGGGTATGGGTCTTCGTGGCAGTCCTGAACAGAGGATCACCAATTTCATCGAAGTTAATTCAGTTGATGCGCATTGTGATCGTGTAAATGAGCTCGGGGGAATGATAGTACAACCAAAGATGCCTGTGCCGGGCTGGGGTTATCTTGCAGTTTGTATGGATTCCGAAGGGAACACCTTCGGTCTGTGGGAAGTTAATGAGGACGCAGAGTAAGATCGTTTTTGATCCTGATGGTATGAGGGGACAGCCTGATAAGTTTGATCTTTTTTGTTCATCACCTGTCTCTTTCGATTGGATCCATCAGATCGAAAAACATCGGATCTGATTCTGCACTAAAGGGGAAACGAAATGAGTACAGATCTTGTAATTAAAGTTGGAGGGGCTGCAGGCCAGGGCCTGCAGACCATAGGTGTTGCACTTGCACAGACTTTCAAGAAAAGTGGTTTCAATGTTTTTGCCACGCAGTTCTATCTTTCAAGGGTAAGGGGTGGACACAACACGTTCCAGGTACGTGTAAGTGATGAGCCTGTCAGGGCAATGACAGATAAAGTAGATATCCTGATAGCTCTTGATAAAGAATCCATTGAGGAACAGATAGAGGAAATGTCAGATGGGGTTATCATAGTTGACAGGGATGTTATTGAGGTCAATGACAACAATAGCTCTTTTTTCCACGTACCGATGCTGAAGATAGCAAAGGATGTTTGCGGAAACAAGATATATTCCAATTCCGTGGCAAGTGGGGCAGCCCTTGGTCTGATGTGCTTTGATTTCGATTATCTTGCAAAAGTATTGACCGAGACCTTCAGGAAGAAAGGCGATGAGATCGTAGAGAACAATGTTAAGGCAGCACGTGCAGGTTATAATTATGTGAAGGAGAACTTTCCTTCAGGCTGCAAGTTCGCGGTGAGTGAACCTTCAGAAGATGATGGAAGGATGCTAATTGCAGGTAACGATGCTGTGGGACTGGGAGCACTTGCTGCAGGCGTACAGTTCCTGGCAGCATATCCAATGACACCATCCACAGGTGTCATGACCTATGTGGCTGCAAATGCTGACGATTTCAACGTTGTCGTTGAGCAGGCAGAAGATGAGATCGCTGCACTGAACATGGTCCTTGGTGCTTCCTTTGCCGGTGCCAGAGCAATGACCACAACGTCTGGAGGTGGTTTTTCACTTATGGCAGAAGCCCTTGGGCTTGCCGGGATCACGGAGACTCCTGCTGTGATATTCCTGTCCCAGCGTCCGGGACCTGCTACGGGACTTCCTACCATGACCGAGCAGGGTGACCTGCAGTTCGTGCTGACCGCAGCACAGGGTGAGTTCCCACGCTGTGTGCTGGCTCCGGGAACTCCTGAAGATTGTTTCTATCTGACAGCCGAGGCTTTCAATATAGCTGATAAATACCAGATCCCGGTCTTTGTCATGAGCGACCAGTATCTTGCTGATTCCCTTTTTACCTGCAAGAGGTTCGATACTTCCGGGATCACGATCGAGAGGCATCTCCTTTCTGATAAGGAACTGGCCGGGATCGGAGAATATAAGCGCTATGATATAACGTCCAATGGCATCTCTCCGCGCGCTCTCCCGGGCCAGGCAGGTACACTGGTGGTAGCTGATAGTGATGAGCACAACGAATACGGTCACATCGACCAGACGATCGGGAACCGTGTCATGATGAATGAAAAGAGGATGAAAAAACTCGATCTCCTGAGGGAGGAGATGGAACCTCCGCGTCTGTACGGCCCAAAAGATGCTCAGGTAACACTTGTTGGATGGGGATCAACCTATGGCCCTCTCATTGAAGTGGTGAACACTCTGATAAGTGAGGCTTACTCAGTTAATCACGTACACTTCACTCAAGTTTATCCTCTTCCTGTAGAGACTGTCAGTGATGTTCTTGCCAGTTCCGGGACCATCGTTTGTGTGGAGAACAATGCAACAGGGCAGTTTGGAAGACTTCTTGAATGTGAGACTGGTGTTAAGGTCTCTGAAAAGATACTTAGGTCTGACGGTAAACCGTACAGTCCGGAATCGATCATACGTGCTCTCAGGGAAAAGGAGGTGATCTGATATGGTCAGTGTGGAAGATTATGGGGAATTCGATACTGAATGGTGTCCCGGTTGCGGGAACTTTATGATCCTGAAGGCTGTCAGGCGTGCTCTTGCAGAACTTGGCAGGTCACCGGATGAAGTTTTGATCACATCAGGTATCGGACAGTCAAGCAAATTACCACATTATCTTAAATGCAATGTCTTCAACGGACTTCATGGCAGGTCTCTGCCTCCTGCAATAGGTGCTAAGGTCGCCAACCATGAACTTACCGTTCTTGCAGTTACAGGTGATGGTGATTGCTACGGTGAAGGAGGGAACCATTTCCTGCATAATGTCAGGAGAAATCCCAACATTACCCTGATAGTTCATGACAACCAGATATACGGTCTTACCAAAGGGCAGGCTTCGCCTACAAGTGAGCTCGGTATGAAGACAAAAGTGCAGACACATGGTGTATTCAACATGCCGCTGAATCCTCTGTCCCTTGCGATCTCACTTGACTGCTCATTTGTGAGCAGGGGTTTTGCAGGTGATGTCCCACATCTTACCGATCTTATCAAGAAGGCCATACAGCACAAGGGCTTCTCTCTTGTAGATGTGCTTCAACCATGTATTTCCTTTAACAAGCTC
>JBNJIC010000015.1:0-22635 GCA_051749005.1 Halobacteriota archaeon
CAACGACCTCTACAGGGTGCTCGTTCTCCAGGCGCTCCATGGATGTGAGCACAGCGCGGTTTGTCTGTCCTTCAAGGACGAACTCACGTGCGAACTCACCGTTCTGGATCCTCTCGAGTGCAATGTACATTGCTTCACGGGACTCTTCGTTGATGACCTGTGGACCGACCGTAAGACCGCCGTATTCTGCGGTGTTAGAGACTGAATACCACATCTTCTCAAGACCGCCCTCGTGGATGAGGTCAACGATGAGCTTAAGCTCATGGAGTGTCTCGAAGTATGCCATCTCCGGCTGGTAGCCTGCTTCAACGAGTACTTCAAAGGATGTCTTGATGAGGCTTGCTACACCACCACAGAGGTCTACCTGCTCACCGAACAGGTCGGTCTCGGTTTCCTCACGGAAGGTTGTCTCGATGACACCGGCCCTTGTGCATCCGACACCCTTTGCGTGTGCAAGTGCCATCTCATGTGCATTACCTGTTGCATCCTGGTAGATAGCGATAAGTCCTGGTACACCGGCGTCTTCCTTGTATGTTCTTCTTACAAGGTGTCCCGGGCTCTTTGGTGCGACCATGTAGACATCCACATCTTTTGGTGGTACGATCTGGTTGTAGTGGATATTGAATCCGTGGGAGAATACAATTGCATTGCCTGCTTCAAGCCCTGGCTCGATCTCTGCGTAGTATACCTTTGCCTGAACTTCATCAGGTAGAAGGATCTGTATGACGTCTGCAGCCTTTGCAGCATCTGCAACTGTCATTACCTTAAGACCATCGTTCTCTGCCTGTGTCCAGCGTCGGCTTCCTTCTCTGAGACCGATGACAACATCAAGACCTGAGTCGTGAAGGTTCTGTGCCTGTGCATGTCCCTGGCTTCCGTAACCCATTACAGCTACTTTTTTATCTTTAAGTGCGCCAAGATCGGCGTCTTTGTCATAGAACATTTCTACCATGTTTATTTCTCCGTATTTTAATAGATCAAATTAATTCAATTATGAACTTTTAGAACCTCTTGTAAGTGCTACCTTACCGGTCCTTGCCATTTCTTTGATGCCGAAGGGTCTTAGTAATGTCTGGATCGCCTTGATCTTGTTGGAATCTCCTGTAACCTCAATAGTAACTGATTTTGAGGCAACGTCAATGATCCTTGCCCTGAAAATATCCACGATCTGGATGATCTCGGCACGGTTGCTTGGATCAGCGTTCACCTTAATGAGTGCCAGTTCCCTTTCAACGGATTCATCAGCACCCAGATCTGTTACACGAATGACATCGATCAGCTTGTTAAGCTGTTTTGTTACCTGTTCGAGTACAAGGTCATCACCGCGAACTACAATTGTCATCCTTGATATGGTGGGATCTTCCGTAATACCTACTGCAAGGCTGTCAATGTTGAAACCTCTTCGTGAGAAGAGCCCTGCAACCCTTGTCAGTACTCCATATTTGTTCTCTACCAGAACTGCAAGTGTATGTTTCATTGTATCTTCTCCAGGTCAAGTATTTCGTTGATCGCTGCTCCTGCCGGTACCATTGGCGATACATTCTCTTCCCTTTCGACGATGAAGTCAAGGATAACAGGTCTGTTTGCATCGATGGCCTTCTCGATGGCAGGTCTGACCTCCGAAGGCTTTGTTACACGAATTCCGAGAGCGCCGTAGGCTTCTGCCAGTTTGACGAAGTCTACACTGTCCTCGATGGTAGTGTGTGAATAGCGGTGTTCAAAGAACAATGCCTGCCATTGTCTGACCATTCCGAGATAACCGTTGTTGAACAGTGCGATAATGATAGGGATGTCGTTCTGTACTATTGTTGCCATTTCCTGTGAGTTCATCTGGAACGATCCGTCACCTGAAATATCGAAGACAACTTTGTCAGGCCTTCCGAGCTTTGCCCCGATGGCTGCAGGGAATCCGTAGCCCATGGTTCCCAGACCACCAGATGATATGAATGTGCGAGGTTCTTTGTATTTGAAGTACTGGGCAGCCCACATCTGGTGCTGTCCGACCTCGGTCACGATAATGGCATCCGGACATGCCTCGTTTATCTGCTCGATGATGTACTGGGGTTTGATGGCGTCATCCCTGTTCACATAATGAAGCGGGAAATCCCTCTTCCAGATGGCTATCTTGTCAAGCCACTCCTTTGTATCACATTCACTTACATTTGAAAGAAGTGATTTGAGGACATTTTTTGCATCGCCGACAATGGGTATGTCTACAGTAATGTTCTTTGAGATCTCTGCAGGATCGATATCAATGTGTATGATCTTAGCGTTCGGGGCAAATGACTGGAGCTTTCCTGTTACTCTGTCATCAAAACGCGATCCGACAGCTATCAGCAGGTCTGATTCCTGTATTGCATAATTTGCGTACTTTGTACCATGCATGCCAGGCATGCCAAGGTAAAGGTCATTTTCATTGGGAAATCCACCTATGCCGGTAAGTGTTGTGGTAACAGGTGCTTTGATCTTCTCGGCAAAGGCCAGCAGTTCATTGCTTGCATCTGAACCGATGACACCACCTCCTGCATAGATAACAGGTCTCGTTGATTTTGCAATGGCCGATGCAGCTCTTTTGATTTGCTGGCTGTTGCCTTTGTATGTTGGCTTGTAGCCGCGAAGCTCTACCTTGTCAGGATATACGAAATCTATCTCTGCAGTCGTAATATCTTTTGGCATATCAATTAGGACCGGCCCGGGCCTTCCTGTGGAAGCAATGTGGAATGCTTCTTTTATGATCCTGGGGAGATCCTTTGCATCCTGTACCAGATAATTGTGTTTTGTTATAGGCATTGTTATGCCTGTGATATTTGCTTCCTGAAATGCATCATTGCCTATCATTGAGCTTGGTACCTGTCCTGTAAATGCTACCAGTGGAATTGAATCCATGTATGCGTTTGCGATACCTGTAACAAGGTTTGTTGCTCCTGGGCCTGATGTTGCCAGGCAGACACCTACTTTCCCTGTAGCCCTTGCATATCCTTCGGCTGCATGGACTGCTGCCTGCTCATGCCTGACGAGCAGATGGTGCAGGTGTGCATCATAGAGTTCATCATAGATAGGGAGCAGCACGCCGCCCGGGTATCCGAATATAATTTCGACATTCTCCCTGTACAGGCACTCGACAAATGCTCTTGCGCCTGTCATTCTTTCTGGTTTTCCGGTCATGCTATCTTTTCCTTTTAGTTGATCGGTAAGATATTATCAATTAATCAATATATGTTCTAATTATTGTTTTTCAGTTTGTTACTGTCAGTTGATCATGTATGTGGATTTTCAGTCTTTTATCAACTGATTGATGCCGTTTATGATCGCTTCTACGGATGCCAGGATTATGTCTGTGCGTGCACCTCTTGATGTGACCATCTTTCCTTCACTTGAAAGTTTTACCAATACTTCTACAAGCGCATCAGTACCACCGGTGATGGCATCCACATGGTATTCTTCAAGCTGGATGTCTGCGAAGCCGGATATTGCTTTGCGTATTCCTTCAAAGGTTGCATCCACAGGTCCGTCTCCGATACCTGCTTCCACGATCTCCTTTCCATCAACGGTAAGCCTCACGGAAGCAGTTGGTATAGCCTTATTACCTGAGACAACGGTAAACTCCTCGAGCCTGACCTTTGATTCACGGTAAATATCAAGCACAGTCTCAGCGATGGTCTGCAGGTCTGCATCAGTGACACGCTTTCCATGGTCACCCAGTTGCTTGATACGAACCACTATCTCGTCGAGTTGTGTTTCATCCACATCAAGTCCAAGTTCTTTCAATGCGAGTGTCACGGAACTCTTGCCTGCATGCTTTCCAAGCACGATCTGCCTTTCCCTTCCGATGCTCTCAGGAGTTATAGGCTCATATGTGGAGGTGTCTGCCAGCAATCCGTGTACATGAATACCTGCCTCGTGAGTGAATGCATTTCCTCCGACAAGCGGTTTGTTTGCTGCTACAGCAAGTCCTGTCAGGCGGCTGACCAGTCTTGAGGTCTTGTATAACTCATCGGTCCTGATGCCTGTGTCATATTTGTATAGCCATTCAAGTACCATCACGACTTCTTCAAGTGAAGCATTTCCTGCCCTTTCCCCGATACCATTGATGGTCATATGTGCTTCTCTTGCACCGGCGTTAAGCGCAGCGACGGTGTTTGAGACCGCGAGACCGAAGTCATTGTGGCAGTGAACGGCCACCGGTACATCGATAGCTGATGAAAGTTCTTTAAATATCTCGGTCGTCCTTTCCGGCACAAGCATTCCCACAGTGTCGCAGAAACATACCCTGTCAGCACCTACTTCAACACCTGCTTTGTACAGGTCTTTTAAGAAATCCAGATCTGCCCTTGATGCATCCTCTCCGCTAAGCTCTACTATAAGGCCATGGTCTTTTGCATACTCTGTGGCACTTAAAGCCATTTCCTTTAAAGCTTCCCTGTCCTTCTTGAGCTTCACTCTAATATGAAGGTCTGATACAGGAGCAACGAGGTGAATTGAATCCACATCGCATTCTAAGGCATAGTCCACATCCTGTTTCATGATGCGGCAGTAGCTGCAGATCTCTGCTTCCAGACCTTCAGCTGTCACAGCACGAATTGCTTCACGCTCGCCCTCTGAAGTTATGGCTGAACCTGCTTCGATGATGTCCACTCCCAGATCAGCGAGCTTGCGTGCGATCCAGACTTTCTCTTCTGTTTTCAGTGCGACACCAGGTGTCTGTTCACCGTCTCGTAATGTTGTGTCCAAAAACCGGATATTTTCAAATAATGTAATCCCTCTGTTGTCTTTTTATGTAAGCGACATCTTTTTTTTCTGTTCAATTAGCAATTACTGAATTTATCACTAATAATCAGGATGTTATTTATAGATTCATGTCGCTGACTATCACAGCAAAAATAATACTTCTATTGGTTTTAGTACTTTTGGTGTGTAGTTGACACGGTCTTATCTGTTTAGTGCCATTTGTAATCCTTTCATAAGAACAAACCAAGAGCATGATATGATATAATTCGATATAATTCGATATGTTTAATCAAAAAAATTTCATACACTTTTTTGGATGAAAATAAAAAAAAGATGCCTTAAAGGCATCATCAGCTTATCAAAAATACCTGTCTATATTAAGTACTGCTTTTGCAATTAAGTCAGCGCAGGCCTGAAGATCCTCAAGGGACAGTACCTCAACAGGTGAGTGAATGTACCTTGTAGGTACGCTGATGGTGCTTGAAGGAATTCCTTCGCGCGTAAGATGTATCGCTGTAGCATCTGTTGTGCCTCCACCGCCTACGTTGAGCTGATATGGGATATCATTCTCCTCAGCGGTCTCTTTGAGCCAATTTACAACAGTCCTGTCTGCAATAAGGCCTCTTCCGGATGCATCAACAACGGTGATGACCGCGCCTTTTCCCATTTCCAGTGCAGAATCCTTCTTGTCAATACCCGGATGGTCTCCCGGGAATGTAACATCCACAGCAATGGCAATATCAGGGTTCAGGCCGAATGCGGATGTACGTGCGCCTTTAAGTCCCACTTCTTCCTGCACGGTTCCCACAGCATGGACAGTTGCTTTTAAATCGTTTTCAGAAAGCTGTTTCATTGCGTCGATAAGCATTGCGACGCCTGCACGGTTGTCAAAGGCCTTACATGTGACAAGTCCGTTGGCAAGTGGAGTGTAATCCCTGTCAAGGGATATTGCGGTTCCGACATCTACTCCCATATTGATGGCATCCTCTTTGTCCTTTGCACCGATATCGATGAACATTTCCTCTGCTTTAACAGGTTTGTTTCTGTCCTCCTCTTTCATAACATGTGGTGGTTTTGAACCGATGACGCCTGTCAGGGGGCCGTTGCTTCCATGAACTACAACTCTCTGGCTGTGAAGTGTCTGGTCGAACCATCCTCCTATCTTTACGAACCTGAGGAACCCATTGTCGTCGATGTACTGGACCATGAGTCCGATCTCGTCCATGTGTGCTGCCAGCATGATGGCAGGACCTTCACCTTTCTTTGTGGTGATGAGATTTCCCATTTTGTCGGTCCTTGTCTCATCCACATATGGTTTGATCTCCTCTTCCATGATTTCCTTTATATTGTTCTCGTATCCGGATATGCCGTGTGCATTTGATAACTTTTCAAGTAGCTTCTCTAGTTCCATAGCTGATCGGAGGTAGATTGGTGTGTGAGAATATAAATGTTTGAGTAAGCATTTATCTCTTAATGTAAACTAAGCCAAAAATATCTGGATATGCTGATTGGAAATTGTATGTGTTATATGGAATCCGCTAGATTTCTATTGTTTTACATTATGTTCATAATAGGAAAACAAAGAAAACGTATATTTATTTATAGTACCAATCTTAGGTCGATAGCTTAACGATTTGCCAAATCTAATTATTAGGGGGTTATTACAAATATGAAAAAGATTACAGTCATAGGAGCAGGTAATGTTGGTTCTGCTACAGTCCAGCGTCTTGCGGAGCTTGAACTCGGAAACATTGTTATGACCGATGTTATTGACGGTCTGCCTCAAGGGAAAGCACTTGATATTATTGAGGCTGCCCCTGTTCTGGGATATGATGTTGATATACTTGGAACGACCGATTACGCTGACATTGCGGATTCTGATATTGTTGTAATTACTGCTGGAATTGCCCGTAAAAAGGGAATGGTTCGGGACGATCTGATGAAGATCAATGCAAATATCATAAAAGAGGTCTGTGAAAATATCTCTAGATATGCTCCGAATGCTATAGTCATTACTGTATCTAATCCACTGGACATAATGACGTATGCAGCGCAGAAATTTACCGGACTTAGAACGAATAGGGTATTTGGAATGAGCGGTGTTCTTGATTCAAGTCGCTTTGCATCTTTTATTGCTATGGAACTCGGTATTTCTGCAAAGGACGTTTCTGCACTGGTACTTGGCGGGCATGGTGATTCCATGGTCGCATTGCCACAATACACTACAGTATCCGGAATTCCTTTAACGAAACTTCTCCCTGAACACACTATAGAAGGATTGATACAGCGAACTGTCAACGCCGGAACTGAAATTGTTGAACATCTCAAGAACGGCAGTTCTTTCTTTGCTCCGGCAGCTTCTATTTGTTCGATGGTCGAATCCATTGTTAATGACCAGAAAAGAGTTCTTCCTGCATCCTCTTATTTGCAGGGCGAATATGGTGAGGAAGGATTGTATCTGGGAGTTCCGGTAATATTAGGTAAGAATGGCATAGAAAAGGTCATCGAACTCGAACTGACAGAAAGTCAGCAACAGGCATTTTCAAAATCGGCTGGCCATATACGTCAAAGCATTTCAATGTTGCAGCTATGACATGTAAAAATCTGATAGATCAAGTATCTGGTTGTATTTTTCTGCTTTGTGGATTTTATTTATGGGCAGAAGCGATTCAACTTTATATTTGATTTTTATTTATAAAGTAAGATGATCACTTTTATCATATAACCTGACAACCATCAACCGATATTACCTGGCCACTTACGTAATTACCAAGCTCTGAACTTAAGAACAGAATAACTTTTGCAATGTCTTCAGGCCTGCCACTTCTGCCAAGAGCTATGTTCTCTATAAGTTTTTGGCGAACTTCTTCTTTCACATCCCTGGTCAGATCGGTTTCAATGAACCCTGGTGCGATAGCATTTACAGTGATCCCATATCTGCCAAGTTCTTTTGCAGCGGACTTCGTGAATCCTGCAACTCCTGCTTTGCTTGCAGAATATGCGGTCTGACCGGCATTACCATTCAGACCGATTATGGATGAAAGATTAATTACCTTCCCTGATCGTTGTTTTCTCATTATGTTCGATGCATATCGGGTGCATAGAAAAGTTCCTTTTAGATTTACATCAATAATATGCTCAAACGACTCTGTACTTGTCATCATCAAAAGATAGTTTTGCATTATTCCGGCATTATTGACAAGTATATCAAGTTTATTGTATTGCTTTTTGATGAGATCGAACATTGATTTGACTTCATTTTCATCAGAAACGTCAGCTTTTATCAACTTCGCATGATTTCCTTTCTCTGCAATTTCATCTGCAAGCCCAATAGCTTTATCTTCACTTTCATTGTAGTTTATGATCACATTTGCACGGTTCTCTGCTGCCATTAAAGCTGTAGCTCTGCCAATTCCGCGACTGGCCCCTGTGATCAGTATTACTTTATCTTTGAGCATGGTTTTCTTCCTGTTATTGGCCATCTCATTTCCGTATTATAAAAAGCTGAAAGTTTGGGGTGAGTGTTTATTTGTCAAGATAACATATAGGGGGCACTGATGTGATATACCTGGATGCATTTCTTATTTTTCCAATGCATCTTATTGCTTTGTTTATTGTTTCCTCTGATAGTTCTGTATTCTCTTTGATCACATCCACAGGTAACTCGGATTCCTGTGAATACAATAACTGATCCATGATATGAATTGGCATGCGCCAGAAAAATTCCTCATCAGATGTGTAGCTGCTCCATGTATCTGCGCTTGGAGGTCTTTCTATTATTTCTTTATCCACACCTAAAAAATCGGCCAAAGCATATACCTGTGTTTTGTAGCAATCTCCAAGGGGTTCTATGTCCACTCCACCATCTCCATATTTCACGAACTGTCCCAGAAGATATTCTGTCTTATTGGTGGTACCGCATACTAGATAATTGTTCTTCTCTGCGTACATGTATTGGATCAACATTCTTGATCTCTGTTTAACATTCTGGATCCCGATGAGTTCGAGATAGTCTTTTGCTTTCAACCTGTTTTTTGCAATTACTTCATCGTCTTTAACCAGTCTTATGGATGGGATGGTCAGCGTATCATTTTCTAGGAGGCTGGGAAGTATCAGTGAAGTATTATGGATCTCCGGATCATATTCCGGGCATGTCCGCTTTATTATCTGGTTCTTTTTGTCATATATGTCAAGTGCCTGCAATATCGGTGTGATCGGTACCTCTTCATAGGAAACATCTAACAACTCACAAAGTCTTGCTCCAAGTTCTTTGCTGGATGTCGCTGATTCTTCTTCAGGAAGTATTAGGCCGTAAACATTCTCTTTGCCCAAAGCCTGAACAGCCAGTGTTAGTATGATTGCAGAATCGATCCCTCCCGAAACCCCTACAACAACTCCTTTCTTCTTAAAGTCTCTGACATTGTCTTTAATGAAACTACTGATCTTTGAGGCGTTCTCGTCTGTATTTTTGTTAAGTTCATCAATTATTGTCATTATGTCCCCCCCTGATAAAATAATCTGGTTTTTTTGATGTTGATGATTTAGTAACACTATACATCTTATTTGATATTACAATTCATTCTAATTCCAGATGAAGTTTTTTTGCAGCCATTTCTATCAATGGTTCTGATAGCTCTTTGTTCAATTTATCCAATCCTTCTTCATGTGTCATGTCTCCGCTTCTCACAAGACCTGCTATGTCGAAAGCATATGGGTGGATATCGTATTTTTTGATATGGTTATGGCAGGCAAATGAGTTCAAAAGACAGTTTGTGGAGTTGCTGTCACTGATATTTGGAGCTATCCATCCGAGGTCTACCAGAGTCTCTATGATCTTATCTTCGTTGTAGTCCCACAGGCACATCGGATGTAATATGGTTGGAGTATTGTCTTTGTCGATGGTTTTTATGATCTCATCCTTTATCAGGAAGATCTCATCCTTGTCATCTATGCCTATGTTTTGAAGCTGCTTTTCAAAAAGGTCTCTCGACCATTTTATAAAATTAACCTGAAGATCTATTATGGGAGTAGGTGACTGTCCTGCTGTAAAAGCAAACACAATGAATGGAGCTTTGCGAATTATTGCCTGCTCTATGAGCTTTTGTTTGATTATGCTAATGCATGTGTTACAAATGTCACTGGCCCTGTATCTGGCAAATTTAGAGTAGGCGTTGGTGGAGATGGCTGCTTTTCGAAAAGTATCAAAAAGTACCTCTTCATCCATGGTCAATTTGAAATAGTCACATCCCACAATCTCACACATTTTTTTTGCATTAGTAATAGCAGTATCTGAAATGAAGGCATTGTCAAACTGAATTGCAAGTATTTTCAGGAATGGATATACCTTCTTTAACTTGTAAAGTCCGTATGAAGAATCTTTTCCGCCGGAGAGTGCAAAAATAACATCATATTCACCCTCTCCACTTTTTTCTTTAAGCAGGCCCTCCATTATTCCCAGATACTTAATCTTGTCATCAGAAGACAGGGGTTCGTACTTCTCACAGAACTGACAAAGACCTGTTTCCTTATTTATTTTTATACCAGGAATGTCTGAATCTAAAATACATCTTTTACATATTAGCTTTGACATTTTGATACGCCTCTATTATGGACCTGTTTGATATTTTACCACTTTTGCTCAGTGGAAGATTCTCTATAAGGATTATTTCCAACGGACACAGGAACCCGGGGAGGTTCTTTCTGCAAAACGAATATAAATTTTCAATTTCTGTATCCTGGGTAGGGATCACCATAAGACTGATAGCATTTCCCATATACTCATGATCTACCGGAACGACAAATACATCTGAAATTTCATTGTTCTTTCCAATGTATCTCTCAACTTCCCTTGGGTTTATACGATGATCGGCAACCTTGATCAGATCATCTTTGCGACCTAACAACTTGAAATAACCATTTGGCAGTTTTAGTGCCAGGTCACCGGTGTACATCCAGCCATCGATTATCTTTTTACGGGTAGCTTCCTCATCGTTGAGATAACCTATCAATATGTTCTTTCCTCTGGCTATCAACTCTCCTGTGATACCAGGTTCAACAGGCTTTCTATTATCATCAACTACATCAAGTTCAACGCCGGGGATCGGTCTTCCTATGGTATCTGAATATTTTTCCAGGTCTCCCGATGGGACATAAGCAAGTCTGGCAGTTGCTTCTGTTTGTCCGTACATTGGGATGATCTCTATCCTTCTATTCAACTCTTTGATCTTCTTTATTACATCTGCTTCCATAGCACCTCCTGCAGATGCAGCAAGCCTGACGTTCCTGAACGCTTTCTGGAAGCTGGAAGGATATTTGAGAAGGATGCGATAAGTGCTTGGAACTCCATAGAATATACTTACACCAGATTCTACGAGTTCGAATGTAGATTTAAGGAAAGTAAGACCTCCGATAGCTATAGATCCTCCTGCAATCAATTGGGAATTTACGATGGAATTTCCAAAAGCATGGTGTGGAGAAATTACTTGTGCAGCCCTGTCTTCAGGGGTTATGCTGAGCACTTCTATTATGGAGTTAGCATTCGAGATCAGGTTTTCATCACTAAGCATAACACCTTTTGGTGCTCCTGTTGTACCGGATGTGTAAATAACCAGTCGCACTAGATCATTATTTTCTTCGTTAATAACGTCTTTACGTAAGGTTTCCATGGAAGAATCCTTCGAAATATGGATCAAAGTAGTAAACCTTTCAAAGAATTCACTTTCGAATCTTGAATATTGCTTTTCGGTAACTATTATATTACTTATCCGGTTGCTGTCCAGTATCTGCTGAATATTGGATTCTGTAAGTTCAACCGGGAGGGGGACAGCGATGTTGCCCGATCGGTATACTGCCATTAAGGCCCGAATGTAATCTATTCCCGGCTCGGCAAAAATAGCAAATTTACATTGATCGAATTCATCTATTTCTGTTGCGATAGTGTTTATAGCTTCATCAAGATCTCCATAAGAGACTGATCTGCCTTTCTCTTCCAATGCAATTCTTTTAGGATTTTCTATGGCATGTTTTGCAACATATTGGTCGATCTTCATGTTTTCACTTTTTCAATTCTCTAATTGTGTTGGCAATACCATTGATCGAGTCAAAATTTTCTGGGGTTAACATATCCTCAGGAATATCTATAGAATACTTTTCAGAAATAAAATCTATAAATTCTATCAATCCAATAGAATCGATGATCCCGGTCATTGTTAGAGAATCATCATCATTTAATTGTGTGTTACTGTCCATAAACGAATTATCTTGCAAATATACAATTATATCTTCTTTAATTTGATCCATGTGTGTCAACCCACTCACTATTTTTAAAGATTATTATGATCAACATTAATGACCAAAGCCATGTAGTTAAAGTATAAGGAATACTCTATAATGCACGGTTTCTTGACCTAATCCCCATAAACAAAATGAATTCAATGATATATAAGATGTTTCTATTGCAAACAATTTATTATATTTATCAACGATCGTTTTATGATATTCATTAGTTGTTCATTTGGCTATTTGTTCAATAGGATCTATTTTATTGGAAAATAATTATATATATTTCAGACTTGGTGCCTGAATTTTTATGGGAGTTTCGTTTTGGATCTTGTATATATCCATACTGTTGTTTATTGAAGCAAATGCAACAGAAAGTACATATTGGCTATCTATTGCGATTTCATGATGTTTGATCCCCTCAAGATCGATATCTTTATTTAAAAACGTCAGCATGCTCGTATCTGTAAGTTTACAATATGCTTCTTTCAATGTCCATTTTTTTAGAGTTTCAATATTATCTTCTTCAAGTACATCTTTTATAGTTACTGTGTTTTGCAATGATCTTAAGAAAGTTTCCAAATTCACAGTTCTTACATGCTCAATATCAATTCCATGTTTCAGTTTTGATATTGAGAGCGCAACTACATTCTCTGTATACGAGATACAGATGAAGATGTCTTCATGGTTTTGGACACACACACGCCCGTTATTATTTCGATAGAGGATGATCTCTGAAGATAATTCTTTTTTAAGGATATGCTAAATAATGATCTTAAGTAATGATCTTGATACAATGAACCTTTTCCTAAAATAGTTCGTTCTCAATTTGTCCAGGTATTCTTTTTCATCATCACTTAGATCTGAGGATCCCAATTTTCCATACATTTCCAGATCAATCAGAAAAATAAGATTTTTGTTCTTATCCCACAATTTTTGTATTGCTGAAGATGATAAAGTTATTGGTGATCCTGATGTTTTAACAGTCATGAAAGAACCTTATGTTTATATTAATATGAGATATTACGGCAGACTCAAGCCATATTTGTAAATACTTAGTCTTTAGAGGTCTTTATTTCCATTCACCGATTTGTTTTAGAGTATCTATATCTCTCTCAATAGTTTCTCTTTTTATATATCTTATAGGATTTCTTCTTCTTCTTCTTCTTATTATTATTATTATTATTATTATTATTATTATTATTATTATTATAATTTGCAGATATAAAATTTGATTAATTGTCTTTTTCGTTATATCTATTAATTAAGTAATTTAAAATTTTTTATATTTCAGTTTTTGATCTCAGGTGTATTTATGCGATTTTTATAACAATAATAATTCTTACTCTGTTTATACTCAAAGTATGATCATTACTATTATTGCATACTATTATTTTCCATCAATATAAAAAACTCATAATAATGAGTATTATAACATTTTTGGTTTTTTCACAATGTATTTATATCACAAGTAACATCTTGAATATGGGGATTTTGGACTTTGGTGATTACGATCAAGTCAGTTCAGTTCATCAAATGTATTTCAAAATAAAGGAAAAAACATGTTTAGCATAAAAAAGATCTTGGTGGTAGCAACCTTACTTGTATTGCTGGCAGCTATGAGCAGCGCTTCTGCAGCGTCTTCAGATGTGATCTTAAATCCATCATCGCAGATAGTTACACCTGGGGAAACTTTCACAGTGGATATCTTCGTATCTCCTGATGTTGATATTGCAGGGATGCAGTTTGATCTTGTTTTTGACAGCTCTCAGTTCCAGGTATCAGAAGCGAGTGAGGGTAGCCTGTTCAAACAAAGTGGAATGGATACATTTTTCGTTGCAGGTTCGGTAAATTCTAATCTTCTCAATGATGCTTATGGCTGTATCCTTGGGGCTTCAGATGTATCAACACCGGCAAACTTTGCAAGCGTTACTGTAACAGCAACAGAGCAGGCAAGAGGCAGTTCTGAGCTGGTCCTGAAAGATGTCATCATAAGTGATCCTTCAGGCAATGCTGTGGACATCGAATTAACAAATACAGTTATCTCTATAGTAATAGTAGATGTCAATCAGGATAATGTGGTTGATTTTGAGGATTATGGCCTTGTTGAGCAGCATTTCGATGAAAAAACTTCATATCCTTATCCCGCATGGGATATAAATCAGGATAATATTGTAAATGTTCTTGATATGATGCTGGTATTATCTCACATGGATTAATATGATAGGTAAGGAATTCCGATGAAATGGGATATTCTCATCTCTGGAAAAAGCAATGTCTTTTCCTTGCTACTTTTTTCTTTATTAGTAATAGCATGTCTTAGTGTAGTTGCCACTGCTAGTAACATTAGTATAATTCCTGCATCTAATGACGTTGGAGAAAATGCAGAATTTACTGTGAACGTATATATTGATGAACCGGATCTTCCGGTTGCCGGGATTCAGTTCGATTTTTTATATAACAATGATCTTGTCAATGTTATCAGTGTCTCAGAAGGGGATTTCCTGGTTCAGGATGGTGCTCTTGTACTGTTCAATCCTGGCAAGATCGAGAGTTCAACTGGCAATATTGATTCTATCTATGGTCTTATACTTGACAAGACAAGTGTTACCGGTCCTGGATATGTTGCCGTTATTCAGATGAAATCAGGGAATGGCACAGGTACAAGTGCACTTTCCCTTTCTAACGTTATTATAAGCGATACTCAGGGTCAGATGATACCAACTAACATTACCAATGGATCTATCAGAATTTCATCTGAAATATCCTCATCAGGTAGTTCCACTTCAAATGATGGAAGTGATGAGGTTACTGCCGGAATAACTACTACGAACGGGCCATATGAAACATTTGAAGTCATTGAAAGAGAACGCCAGGCCGTTTATCTGGGGTCTCAGGTTTCCTATAAGTTCGATAACTCGGAAAATCCGATCAGGTATATCAATTATGAGTCCCTTGCAAATGTCGGTAATGTAATAACTACGATCGAAGTACTTAAAGCCCCTTCTCGTTTCGTTTCATCTGATCCCCCCGGAATTGTTTATAAGAATGTAAATATCTGGCTGGGAAAACCCGGGTATGGTACAGAAAAGGACATTAAAGATGCAGTTATTGGATTCAGAATCGATAACTCATGGTTTGAAGAAAACCGGATATCTGATAGCTCTGTAACGTTGTATCGTTATGAGCAGGACACCTGGATACCTCTTCCTACAACGAAGATCAGTGAAACAAGCAGTTATGCTAATTTTGAATCAACGACGACTGCTTTCTCTCCATTTGTGATCGTAGGAGATGTTTCAGAAGAAGTTATAGAGGAAGTAGTAGAAACAGCAGAAGCTGATAAACTTCCTGAAGAGGATGAAAGCCTGGATCAGAACGCAGCTTTAATTCTGGGTTTATCGATTTTGATGCTGCTGTTTGCAAGAAGAAAGTAAGTTATACTTTTTTGTTTGTAATACTTTCTTCACTTCTTAATTCTTTTAATTTATAGTCAGTTTTATGTTTCCAGATTTCGATCTATTAGTTTTAATTCATTCTGGGAAAGGACTTTTATGCGATATTCAATTCAGTAGTTTCAAAGATCATACTTGATAATTGGATTTTATAACAATTACCAAAATTTAATTGAGACACCAATATGTTCGAAAGACTGATTCCAAAACAAAGGAGAACTTCCACCCGCCTCGGAGGTCTACTGATCCTCGTAGGGGAGACCATGTTCCTGTTCTCCATCCTGAACTTTATTATGATCACCAGACTCCAGTATTACAGCTCAGGTGACTCATTTGCAAGGACCATATTCCCGGAATATTACTTCTTCCTTCTGGGGATGTTCGCTGTAGCTTTCATAGGAATGTGGCTTGCATATGTCTACATTTTCCCGAGCAAGCAGAAGTTCTCACAGGAGCAGGCAGTAAAGGATAACAGGAGCCCCATGTACAACCGTCTTGTGGAGATGCATGAGGACATGCGTGAGATGCAGTTCATGGTAAAGGAATTGCAGGAAAAAGTAGATTCCCTGAGCAGAGAAGGACAGAAAGAACAATGACGATAACGGTCGAACCTGTGATCAATGAACCTGCCCTGGTAGTAAACTCTGATACAAAGGCCCTTGTACTTGCAGATATCCATCTGGGGATCGAATGGGACCTTTACAGGAGTGGCTTTTCCATACCCAGCCAGATAGAGCAGCGGCTTGATCGTATTCTGGCCCTTGTAGAGCAGGAGAGGCCAGACAGGATCGTACTTCTGGGTGATGTTAAACATAATGTTCCACAGGTTTCCTGGCAGGAACGTGATGAGATCCCATATTTCATAGGAGCTCTTGCAGAGAAGGCAGCAGTTGATATCTTCCCCGGTAATCATGACGGCGGGATCGAATTCCTACTCCCTCCTGACAGTGACGTGAATGTCTATCCTGCACGAGGTGATGTTATTGATGGTGTCGGATATTTCCATGGTCACACATGGCCATCGGTTGAACTGCTCTCTGCAGAACATGTTATTGTTGCTCATAACCATCCTACAGTCCGTTTCACGGATGTAATGGGATATTCCGTTGTGGAGCAGGTCTGGATAAGGACGCGATTCGAAAGAGAAGTCCTTGCAGACCACTTCAGGAGTGCTGACCTATCAGAGGAAAGTGAGTCCTGGTCCGATCCGGATGTTGTAGTGGTTCCGGCTTTTAATGAGCTCTGTGGAGGTGTGGCTTTCAATGAATCAATGCTTGACGACCTTCTGGGGCCTATATTCTCATCCGGTGCACTTGATATCGATCACTCTGATGTTTATATGCTGGATGGGACCTATCTCGGAATGTTGAAGAACATAAGAAAACTGGAAGAAACACAATCCGGTAGAGGTCGGACTAAGAGTAGCCGAAGCAAAAGGGAAAACAGGAAGGACAGGGTCAGCCGTTCAAAAAAGAAAGGTTCAAAGGAGAGCGGAAAATGAGCTTTGGCAACCAGTTCGATAATTTCCATCCTGCCATTCAGGAAACCCTTAAGAAAATGGGTTTCACAGCTCCCACCAAACCCCAGGAAATGTGCTTCCCTCATATCCTTGCAGGGGAACATACATTCCTGATAGCTCCCACCGGATCAGGGAAGACCGAATCTGCCATATTGCCAATGTTCCACCATATCCTTCACAAAAGTGAGGAAGGGCGTACAGGCATCTCTGCTCTTTACATTACTCCATTACGTGCCCTCAACCGTGATATGCTCACACGTATCCAGACATGGGGTCAGGAGTTAGGCATAACTGTACAGGTCCGACATGGTGACACTACTCCATATCAGAGGCAGAAACAATCCCGGAATCCTCCTGATCTCCTGATCACAACCCCGGAAACCCTTCAGGCGATGTTCACAGGCTCGCGACTTCGGAAGAACCTTGAATGTGTCAGTTATGTTGTGGTGGACGAGATCCATGAGCTGGCATCTTCCAAAAGAGGGGCACAGCTTGCAGTGGGACTTGAGAGACTTGTAGAGATATCCGGTGAGTTCCTGAGGGTGGGGCTTTCAGCAACTGTGGGAAATCCGGATGTGGTTGCACAGTTCCTTGTGGGTTCAGGCAGGGAAGTATCTGTCGTACAGGTTTCCATGATAAGTCTGCTTGAGTTCAATGTGGTCAGTCCGCAGGTTACAGATGAGGATGTCAGGGTTGGAAAGAAGATCGGCTGCGAACCGGAGTTTGCTTCCCACCTGCGTTGCATACGTGAGATCGTGGACACTCATCTTTCAACTCTTATTTTTGTTAATACAAGACAAAGCGCAGAAGCCCTTGCATCGGGTTTCAAAATAATGGATGCCTCAATTGGTGTACACCATGGTTCCCTTTCAGTGGATGCACGTATCGAAGCAGAGGAATCCTTCAAGGCAGGTGACATAAAAGGTTTGATCTGTACTTCATCAATGGAGCTTGGTATTGATATCGGTAAGGTCGATCATGTTGTTCAGTATGGATCTCCGAGACAGGTCTCACGCCTGCTCCAGCGTGTGGGTCGTGCAGGACACAGGATACATGAGGTTTCCCGTGGAACTATTCTTGCAATGGGTTCGGATGATATTTTTGAAAGTATGGCTATCACAAAGGCTGCAATGCATGGTGAGGTCGAAGATATCAATCCACATAGTGGTTCCCTTGACGTTGTGGCAAACCAGATATCAGGGATGGTGATCGATTTTGGTGATGTTGAGATAAGGAAGATCCATTCCATATTGAAGCGCACCTATCCTTTCAGGGACCTTTCCATAGAACAGCTTGAACGTGTGGTTAATCAGATCATCGATTATCGTATGGTCTGGCGTGACGAGGGTTCCAGTAGTATAAGCAGGCGAAAGAAGAGCTGGCAGTATTACTATGACAACCTCTCAATGATACCTGATGAGAGGAAGTTCGAGATCTACGACATTGTTTCCGGCAGGTCAGTGGGAATGCTGGATGAGGCATTCGTTGTCAACTTTGCATCCCCTGGTGCGGTATTCATCACCAAGGGTGACATGTGGCGTGTCATAGAGATGAACACCGACCGGGACAGGATTAAAGTGGAGCCTGTAAAGGCCATGGGTGAGATCCCGAGCTGGGTGGGTGAGGAGATCCCGGTCCCGTTCGCAGTGGCACAGGAAGTTGGACGTATTCGGTTCAAGATATCATTCCTCATATACGATGGGAAAACTGATAAAGAAATTGCAGATACATTGATGGGGGAGTATCCTGTTGATAGCCACAGTGCACTTGAGGTCATAGAAATTATAAAAGAACACCTTTCAAAGGGTTGTCCTCTTCCCGATAATGATACTATCGTGATCGAGGATGAAGGCGAGGCTGTTATTATCAATTCATGTTTCGGGCACACCACTAACGAGACTATAGGAAAGGTGATCACCTCCCTTCTTGCTGCACGTTTTGGTAGCAGTGTGACCCAGGAGATCGACCCTTACAGGATAAGGATGCAGCTTCCGAGGCGTATGAAAGCCCTCCACATTCAGGAAATGATCTATGAGATCAAGCCCGAGCACATTGAGCCGATCATTGAGATGACCCTGAAGAACACATCGGTGATGAAGTGGAAGATGGTCCATGTGGCAAGAAAGTTCGGTGCATTGAGCAAGGATATCGATTATGATCGTATCAGCATGAAAAAGCTGCTTGAGATCTACAAGGGAACTTCCATGTACGATGAGGTCATGCGTGAGATCTTCCACAATATGCTGGATGTGGACCAGGCAAGGGATGTGCTTGCAAGGATAACTTCCGAGGAGATGGTCATATTGGTAAGCCCTGCTCCGACACCCATCGGATCGGCCGGATTTGCAATGAGACGTGATCTTGTAGCTCCTGAGAAAGCTGACAGGTCCATTGTGCTTGCCCTTAAGGACAGGATAATGCATGACAGGATCATACTGTTCTGTGTTCACTGCAAGACCTGGGTGTCACGCAGGAAGGTGATGAACGTTCCCGATGAGATCATATGCCCAGTCTGTGATTCCAGGATGGTGGCCGCTCTTAAGCCCTGGGAAGAGGACGAGATCAAGCTTGTACGAAAGCAGGGTAAGGTAAGTGCAAAGGATGATATAAAACGCATACAGAGAGTGTATCGGAATGCCAGCATTGTTATGACAAACGGAAAGCTTGCTGTCATAGCCCTTGCCAGCCGGGGTGTGGGCCCGGAGACCGCTTCCCGTGTTATCGAGAAGATGCGTGTGGATGAAGAAGCTTTCTACAGGGACATAATGGCTGCAGAAAGGAATTACGCCAAGAACAAGCAGTTCTGGAAATAAGAACTATTACTATGGCGCAATGTCCTTATACTATGTAAAGCCAAAAAACGGTCATGGATATCAGGGACAGGATACTTGCAGCCACAGGAGAGGTAAAGGCAGATACTATCTTTACAGGTGGCTGTATTGTTAACGTTAATACGAAAGAGATACTGGAAAGGGATATTGCGGTAAAGGACGGCTATATTGTAGGTATTGGTGACGTTTCCTTACTGAAAGGAAGCAATACCCGTACCATCGATGTAAGTGATCACTATATCTGTCCGGGACTTATCGACGGTCATGTTCATTTTGAATCCAGTATGGTCACCCTGAGCCAGTTCTCAGTACCTGCCCTGAAGCACGGTACAACTTCTGTTGTGATCGATCCTCATGAGATAGCCAATGTCCTTGGCAGGAAGGGCATCGAACTTGTGCTTGAAGAAGCTGAATCACTGCCTCTGAACGCCTTTGTAGCTATCTCTTCATGTGTTCCCGCAACTCCTTTTGAAACTGCGGGTGCATCTATCAGTCCGGATGACATTGATTCGCTGATCGATAATGAGAATGTTGTTGGTCTTGGTGAGATGATGGACTATCCTGGTGTATTGGCAGGAGATGAGAACAAGTTGTCCATGATAAGGGCAGCACTTAAGAACGGGCTCGTGGTCGACGGTCATTGTCCTGCAATTTCCGGAGAACAATTGTGGGGATATATGTCAGCCGGAATTTCCACGGATCACGAATCCATTGAATATGAAGAGGCACTGGAGAAGTTACGCCTTGGAATGAAGCTTATGATAAGGGAAGGCTCCGCTGCTAAAGCCCTGGATCGATTCCTGCCACGGCTTATTGAGGAAGGTGTGTCTTTCGAGAACATTTTCTTTGTCACTGATGACAGGCAACCCTCAGACCTCATGGAAGGTTACATGGATGTGATCGTCAGGAGGGCCATAGCTATGGGTCTTTCACCTGTGGAAGCTATCTGCATGTCAAGCATCAATACTGCCAGGCACTATCATCTTGATCATATAATTGGTTCTATCTCAATTGGCAGGAAGGCCGATCTGATCATACTTGATGATCTTGATACCTTCAGAATAGCATCGGTCTATGCAGCCGGAAAAACGGTTGATGGCTTCATTCCTTCTTATGAATATCCGGATATTGTTCTCAATACACTAAAATTTCAATCGGTCAGCGCATCGGACCTTCAGCTTAAAGCAGAACCTGAAACTGATCAGAGAGTTTCAGCTATAAAGGTACTGCCTGACCTTATACTTACGGAGAAAGAAACAGCAACTCTTCATTCAGACAGCAATGGCGTACTTCTTCCGGACCTTAATAATGATGTCTTGAGCGTTGCTGTGATCGAAAGGCATGGCCGTAGCGGTAACATAGGCCTTGGTTTCATCAAAGGGACAGGCATAAAGAATGGTGCTATCGGTCAGAGCATAGGTCATGATAGCCATAACGTTGTTATAACCGGAGATAATCATTCAGACATGGCATTGTGCGCCAACACCATTCGTGAAATGAACGGAGGGATCTGTGTTGTTGCTGATGGCAAGGTGACGGGCAGGATTGAACTTCCTTTTGCAGGGTTGTTGAGCACTCTTACTGTTGAAGAGATCGAAAAAAAGCTGAACCAGCTGCACATGGCAGTAAAGAACATCGGCTGCGGTCTCCCTGCACCTTTCATAACTCATTCATTTATAGCTCTGCCCGTAATCCCATCTCTGAGGTTAACGGATATGGGTCTTTTTGATGTTGAGACGTTCAGTCTGGTATCTCCGATAGAAGATAATGAATAAATTTAAAGGTAAATATGATTCGTCTTCCATTTTTCCTTCATATTTTGTAACAATCTTAGTGAATATATGTGTATTATAATACTCTTTTTTACTTTTTTATCTCCTCAACATCGAGTAGTTTACTAAATTTATCTGTATCTGCTTTTCAAGTTCCTTGAAATTCAAAGAACTAATCCAAATAGAAATCTAATGAGCAAAAATACCAAATCACAATTATAGAATTTTGCAGGGGATTATCTACAATTACAAATATTTGCTTGCAGGGCATTTTAATTGTCCAGACGATGTAAAATTGAATAAGTTTTTGTTTCTTTAGACACCATGGTTTATTTTTCTATTCAATTTCTCCGGAAAATTTCCATATGATATAAGCTTCCAGATTTATTTAGATAACTTTATGTATCGTTATGTCCATCCGAACATATCACTTTATGTAGATTTATTAATTTAATTTTTATAGAGGACGTTGCATGTATAAAAAACTCAGATCCATTCTATTGATATGTGTGATCTTATTTGCGGTATGTGCAAGTGCATGCGTTGATCAAAAAGAGACTTATTCGCAGAACACAAGATCGACAACCGATATGGCAGGAAGGGCAGTTAATATTCCAGCCGATGTTAACAAAGTAGTTGCTACATCTCCTCCTGCAACAATGCTCATTTACATGCTGGCTCCTGATAAATTGGCAGGCTGGAATTTTATGCCGCAGGATTCGGAAACATATCTGAAACCTGAGTACCAGGCGGTTCCTGTGATTGGCGGGTGGTTTGGTAAACAGGATGGAAATTATGAAACCATTATATCTATCGGTCCGGATGTTATCTTTGAAGGTTACAATAGTGGAGGGGATGTTACCTCTACTATCAATGCAAGACAGGAAAAGTTCGGTAAAATTCCTGTTTTAGGTATTGAATCAACAACCGATGCCACGGAATATGAAGAGTCTATACGATTTATGGGTGAGCTTCTCGGGGAAGAAGAGCGGGCAGGAAAATTGATCTCTTTCTATAAAGGAACACTTAACGATGTGACCACAAAGGTTTCA
>JBNJIC010000016.1:0-22472 GCA_051749005.1 Halobacteriota archaeon
CGAAGGTTATGTGAGATGGATGACTGGCTCATCCCAAGAGCTGCTTCGAGTTCGCACACACACAACTCTTTTTCCAGAAGGAGATACATGATCTTCAGGCGGGGCTCTGATCGAAGTGCATGGAAGATCCTGGAGAGTCTCACTATTGCGGCTTCATCGGGCAAGTCGGAAGCGAGAGATTTGAGATATTCCACATCGATCCGTTCACATTCATGCTCCTGTTCCATGAATATATGAACATATCATCATACATATATGATTATTCCTGTCACGACAACAACAGATACACATACCAACCAATCGGACGCCCTCATACCCATCTCAAAAAGTGAAGTTCTATATTCTCCCTGGTAACATCTGGATTCCATGGAAAGTGCAACATCGTCTGCCATGCGTATGGATCCCCTTAAAGCAGGTATTGCCAGAGACAACATCCCGACGACAGGATGATGACCATATTTCAGACCCCGGGATACCTGTGCATCACGAACCTGTCCCACATACCACAAAAGATGCGGAATAAAATGGATTGCCAGGGACATCATTGTTGCGATCTCAAAGGATGTTGTACCCATCCTCTTCAACGGGAGAGGGCGAAGCAAACGTTCAATAGCACTGGTCAACAGGGCAGGTCTTGTGGTGGAAGTGAGAAGGGAACCAAAAAGGATCAAAAGGATGAAACGACCGGTCACAACTGCCCCCTTTTCAAGACCCTCGTAAGTTGGTGAGAAAACAAGAGGGAACATCGGGCTTCCATCTGTGAAGAACAGGTGGATAAGGAAAATAAAAACAAAAAAGATTGCCATAGGACGTATAGATCGAACTGCTGAGGATGCACCCAAGCCTGCGATCGAGGCTATTACTACAAAAAGAAATCCCACGATAAGCAGATATGAAAATTGGTATATGTTAAAGATCAGAAGGCTCAGAGACATTATAGAAATGATCTTTGCCCGGGGATCCATGGTGTGAAAAAAAGAACTTCCAGCCACATAGGAAAAAACAGGTTCTGCCATCAGAGATCACTCCTCTTTCCTGACCATGCCGCATAGATCTCCGCAAATGCATCATCTACGGAAAAGATATCATCCCTTACATCAATACCTGATCGCTTCAATACCCTCATGAGTCCTGTTATCTGCGGGATCGGAGAAGAAACCGATTTCAGATATTCTGAAGGAGTTCCCTGAAAAGCTATTTCACCATTTTTCAGACAGATCAGCCTGTCCACAAAGGTGATTATGTCCTCGATCTGATGTGAAACAAGTGCAATACCAACACCAGTTTTTTTCAGTGAACCCAGTATCCGGAACAGATTCGAACTTCCGGTTTTACTAAGACCCGAGGTTGGCTCATCAAGGACCAGATAATCCGGGGATGAGGACAAAACACCTGCAAGAGCAACAAGGCGCATCTCACCGCCACTCAGGCTGAAAGGCGACCTTTCAAGGATCGAGTTGCAAAGACCAACTTCCCTGACAGCTTCATGCACACAGACATCAAGCTCTTCCCCACTGATCCCAAAGTTCTTCGGACCATAGGCAATTTCCTCATGAACGGTATTACAGAACAACTGTCTTGAAGGATGCTGGAAGAGAATTCCCACTTTTTTACAGGTACTTTTCTTAGAAGAGAGTTCACCATCAACGACCACACTTCCGGAATCAGGGATCAGCAGACCATTCAGATGTTTTATCAAAGTGGTCTTGCCGCATCCGACCTTACCCACTATTCCCACGATCTCACCGTCATCAATGGAAAATGAGATGCTCTTAAGATCCGAAGTTGCATTCTTTCCTTTTCCGTAAGAAAAGTACAGCTCATTTACATCGATCGACATAGCTTCTCCTTCAGTTCATCAAAACTCATCGGAAATATATCATCATCCAGTAT
This sequence comes from Halobacteriota archaeon, assembly GCA_051749005.1. Classification (GTDB taxonomy): domain Archaea; phylum Halobacteriota; class Methanosarcinia; order Methanosarcinales; family Methanosarcinaceae; genus Methanococcoides. The sequence goes on from JBNJIC010000016.1 coordinate 1,894, forward strand.
GCCTGCGTCCTGAAGCCTGAGTCCAAGCTCCATGAGAGGTGGAATGCTGTGACCGGAGGAATAGAGTTCACGGAAGACATCTTCAGGGGACCCGTCAAAAGCAATAGATCCGCCTTCCATCATTATCACACGGTCGGCCATAAGGACCTCATCCATATGATGGGTCACATATACAACGGTCTTTCCAAGATGGTTGAGCCTGCTTACAATATCCATGATCTGACCACGGGAATCCTGGTCCAGCATCGATGTGACCTCATCGAAAACAAGTATATCGGGCTTCATTGAGAGAACTCCTGCAATTGCTGTTTTTTGCAACTGTCCCCCACTTAGGTTCATCAAAAGCTGTTCCTCAAGACCCTCAAGCTCAACTTCAAGGATAGCTGCAGATACCCGGGCCCGTACCTCACTGCGTTCAAGTGCAAGGTTCTCAGGACCAAAAGCAACATCTTCCTCCACAGTCGCACCCACTGCCTGGGAATGCGGGTCCTGGAACACCATCCCGACAAGCTGACGGATCTCACGATGGTTTACAGGGTCCGTAGCATCCATCCCGCATACCGAAACAGAACCTTTCGAAGGTGTAAGAAGGGCGTTCATGTGACGCACAAGAGTGGACTTGCCACTACCATTGTCACCTATTATTGCAATGAAACTTCCTTCTTCTATCTGAAGGTCCACTTCGTCGAGAACCCTGTGGCCATCAGGATAGCTGTAGCTTACACCCTCTAACCTTATCATGAAAACCTAACTCTTTATTGATCATATCCTGTAACTTGTAGCAATATAAGCAGCTACTGCTACTTTTAAAAGAGCTCCACCGATGAAAGGAAGGAACCCCACAGTGACCGCCTGAATTAAAGACATGTCTGCTACGATCATCAGATGGGTCAGACCAAAGGAATATATCACAACTGAACCGGCAAGGACGTAGAGCGTATTTATGAGAATCTTATCCGTTCTTTTATTTTCAAAAAGGAAACCCACAACAAATGCCGCGGCAATGAAACCAATTATGTATCCGCCTGTAGGACCCAGAATAACCCCAATTCCTGAAGCACCTCCTGAGAATACCGGAAGACCGGCAATTCCAAGCAAAGTGTAGACGACCATACTTATCGGGCCCCATGTGCTCCCAAGCATTCCGCCTGCCAGCAGGACGAATACTACCTGAAGGGTGAACGGAATCGGACCAAGGGGTATGGTGATGTAGGCACCAATGGCAGTCAATGCCGCAAAAAGTGATGCGTAGACCATTTTTCGGATATTCGAAGAAGGAGTGGACGATAAGTCAGAATCAACAGGAATAGTTTTGTAAACCATAATTAATTATTGGTTGACAACTAATAAATAATTTTCTCAATAAATATAGAATTACAGTAGAAACCAAATCGATATCAAAAGAAAAAAGAGTGTGTCGGGAGACCCGACACGGATAGTAGATTTAACTCCGTATTAATATCCTGCAGTCGCATCCAGGTCAATATCCATATCAGGAACACCTGGTGTTGGGCCTTCTGCGCGGTTTGATGCTACCACATCATCGATCCTGAGGATCATAACAGTAGCCTCGGTTGCGGCGTTGATGGCCTGTGTCTTGATACGCAGTGGTTCGATAACATCGTTCTCCCACATATCCACAACTTCACCGGTGTAGACATTGAGACCTGCATTCTTGTTACCCTGCTCATGCTGGGAACGTAGTTCAACCAATATGTCAATAGGATCAAGACCTGCGTTTTCTGCAAGTGTCTGCGGAATAACCTCAAGAGCTTCAGCAAATTTGCTGACTGCTAGCTGCTCCCTTCCCTTAAGGGTTGATGCATACTCACTGAGCCTTAGTGAAAGTTCAACCTCAGGTGAGCTGCCACCTACTACTACCTTACCATCCTCAAGCACAACTCCCACAACACGAAGAGCATCATTCATTGCATGATCAAGTTCAGCGACCACATGATCAGTTCCGCCATGGAGGAGGACTGTTACTGCCTTAGAATTCTGGCACCCGGTGACATAGGTCATCCTTGCGCCTCTGATTTCCTTTTCTTCGACAAGGTCTGCAGATCCTGTATCTTCAGGAGTTATTTCGTCAAGGTCCTGGATAAGTGCACCACCGGTTACCTTACTGAGCCTCTTAAGGTCACTCTTCTTTACCCTTCTGACAGCATAGATACCTGCTTTCTCGATATAGTACTGTGCCATGTCATCAATACCCTTCTGGCAGAATACGACATTTGCACCGCTGGCGATGACCTTTTCAGCCATCTCTTTCATCATTTTCTCTTCCTGGTCCAGGAACATCTGCATCTGGTCAGGTGAGGTGATCTTGATCTCAGCATCCATCTCGGTCTTTCTGAACTCGATAGGACAGGTTACGAGAAGGATCTTTGCGTTCTCCACACTTTCAGGCATGTTCGGGTGTGATCGCTCTTTATCTATCACAAGACCCTGTACGAGTTCGGAATCAGTGATACTTCCACCCGCACGCTTTTCGATCTTGATGTTGCTGGTATCAACAACTAATTTGCCGTCTTCCTCTTCGACAACACTCTTTACAGCATCTACTGTGAGCCTGGAGAGCTTCTCCTTGTATGCCTCAGCACCTTTGCCTGTTATAGCAGTTGCTGCGATCTTCATGAGAGCTTCTGTGTCCTCAGGAGTCACTTCGATTGTGATGGTCTCAAGGATCTCACGGCATTTCTCTGCAGCATGCCTGTAACCTTCGGATATAATAGTTGGGTGGACACCTTTGTAAATAAGCTCTTCTGCCTTTCCAAGGAGTTCACCTGAAAGAACAGCTGCTGAAGTTGTTCCGTCTCCCACTTCGTCGTCCTGTGTCTTGGATACCTCGACGATCATCTTAGCTGCCGGATGCTGTATGTCCATTTCTTTCAGAATGGTAGCTCCATCATTGGTGATGACGATGTCCCCCATAGAGTCAACGAGCATCTTGTCCATTCCCTTTGGACCAAGTGTTGTGCGAACTGAATTTGCAACGGCCTTTCCTGCAAGGATATTAATGCTCTGAGCATCCCTGCCCTGGATTGTCTGACTTCCATTTGATAAGATATTTAGCCCTCCTAAATAGCATTGATAAATTAATATCGGTTATTTTGAATTGATTGGATATTACACATTACGCGCTCTATCTGTTCGTTCTAGATGAATGAACTTCTATATAAGGATTACTGATGGTTTTGTTAAAATGCCCCGAAAAAGAAGAGAACAAAAACAGAAAATGTTTGGAACAAACCACAAGAACATGAAAGAGCTGAAGATAAAAGTAATAGTAAATAGCGTCCCGGCCGAGACTTGAACTCGGGTCGAAGGCTCCGCAGGCCTCCAGGATATCCACTACCCTACCGGGACAGGTTGGACAGGTTCCAAATAACTTACTGCAATATAAATATTGCTGGTCAAAAGTCGATCTGAGGCAAATTTGTGAACAAATCTGATGAACAAAGCCTTCATGAAAAAAAGTTAAATGCTTCAAGGATGATGTGTAGAGCATGTCAATGACCATAGGCCTTGCAGGGAAACCAAATGCAGGTAAATCAACGTTTTTCAAGGCAGCAACCCTTGCAGATGTGGAGATCGCGAACTACCCGTTCACCACCATCAACGCGAACAGAGGTGTAACGTACGTAAGGGCGGAATGTCCATGTACGGAGAAAGACAAAAGCTGTGGCAACTGCCAGGAAGGTATCCGGTATGTCCCCATTGAAATGATCGATGTGGCAGGCCTTGTGCCTGATGCTCACACAGGCCGTGGTCTTGGGAACGCCTTCCTTGACGAGCTCAGGCAGGCGCATGCCATTATCCACGTGATAGATGCATCCGGAAGTACTGACATAGAAGGAAACCCGGTTGATATCGGAGAACACGATCCACTGGAGGATGTTGACTTCTTGAACCGTGAGATCACCATGTGGATGACCGGCATCCTTAAACGAAACTGGGAAAGACTGTCACGCAAGGTCAAAGCAGAGGGCCTCAAAATGTCAGAGGTAATATCCGAGCAGCTCATGGGTGCCGGGGTAAATGAGTACCAGGCACATGAGGCACTCCTTTCCTGCCCTATGCCCGGCGAATGCACACAGTGGGAAGATGAGGACATGATTCGCCTCTGTGAGGCAATCCGTGCCATAAGCAAACCCACAATGATAGCTGCAAACAAGATCGATATGGCACCCGAGGAAAATGTCAAAAACCTCAGGAACCTCGATCTTATAGTAGTTCCCACCAGTGCTGCTGCAGAGCTTGCATTAAGGTCAGCTGCAAAAAACGAGATCATTAAGTACCTTCCCGGGGACGATGACTTCGATATCATCTCGTCTGAAGTGAACGATGCACAGAAAAAAGGACTTGAAAGCCTGAAAATGCTTATGGAAAACCTGGGAACCGGTGGTGGCGGCATTCAGGAATGTATTAACAGAGCGGTCTTCGATCTGCTCGACCTCATAGTAGTGTACCCGGTAGAGGATGAAGGAAAGTGGACCGACAAGAACGATAGAATGCTTCCTGATGCTTTCCTAATGAAGAAAGGATCCACTGCCCATGATCTTGCCTACAGAGTACATACCGATATTGGCGACAAATTCCTGTATGCGGTGGACGGAAAAACAAAAATGCGCCTTGGGGAAAAACATGAGCTTAAGGACGGAGATGTCATAAAGATTGTCTCCACGGCCAAATAAAGACCCTGTATAACCTTTAAGAACATTCAAGATGACATTATGATAAGAGCCCTGTATGAGAGATATCTGATCGGCCAGGTAAACAGTTCAGCTGAGCGAATACCTGAACATATAACAATAGTACTCTCTGAATCCGACCTGCTTGATGTGCAGGGTAAAAAAAAGTTCACGGAACTGATAGAATGGTGCCGGAAACTTGGCATCATGACCATCAGCATATACATTGATGTGCTGGACACAAAGGAAGAATTCCAGAAACAGATGGAATCCATGCTTACTAAAGGCCTTGTGGAAATACTGGAAACATTTCCCGAAAATGTTGGTTTTTCCGTATACGACGAGAAAGGGGATCTCAAAAATGAACGTAAAGGGAGCTCCCTTAACATCCACCTATCAGTAGGTTTCGGAGGAAGAGCTGAGATAACAAAAGCCGTTCGTTCAGTACTGTCAGATATAAAGGAAGGAAAGATAGAAACTGAAGATATAAATGAAAACGTTATAGAATCACACCTGCTTGTCAGGGAAGAACCTGACATTATAATACGTGCCGGAGGAAAGAATCTTTCCGATTTCCTGCTCTGGCAATCCGCATATTCAGAACTTTATTTTACAGATGTCAACTGGCACAATCTCAGGAAAATAGATGTGCTGAGAATTATAAGAGATTTCCAGAAAAGGCAGCGTCGCTTTGGGAAGTGACATTACAGCCTGAAGCGATCAGACTTCACGTTCCATCACGATAGCATTGTCATTAAGATAATAATCCGGGATCTTTCCTTTCACCTCAAAATCGTTCGACAGATAGAATTTCTGAGCAGCTTTGTTCTTTTCCCTTACCTCAAGCCGGATTAAGGGATAAGAGTTCTCTTTTGCAAGAAGAACACATACATCGATAAGAGCCGTTGCAACTCCCATTCTCCTGTATTCGGGATGTGTTGCAATACTTGCAAGATGTGCTGACTTTTTGATGATAACAAGAACAGCATATCCAAGGATGACCCCCTCAGATTCCAGAACGATAAACCCGGGATAGTCCGCATACGAATGGAAAACGTTTGATTCCCAGGGAACTTCAAAAGAAAGGTTCTCGATATCTACGATCGAAGGAATATCCGAACTGGTGGCTATCCGCATCATATGACAGAATTATTTACCTCATAGTTGATAAATTAAAGTATGGGAAACTGCAGGGTTCCATACTTATACAAGATCGCACAACCTCTCAATGATGCCAGTATATTCGGTAATAGTGTGCCCTAAGTGCAGGAAGTCCGCCCAGCTGATAGAACAAAAAGGTACAAAGACCACAAGATGCCAGCGATGCGGTGCCACACTTCAGACAAGGAAACTGAGGATATTCCACACAACTGACAAACTTGAAGAAGCAATTGCAGTACGCACCGGACTGCAGGCAGAGATCCTTGGCAAAAGTTATGATTCTACGAAGAGATGTGGTTCTTCGGCATTTACTCCTTTTTCCACATTTACTTCATCAACGGATCTTGAGCCTTTTTTATGCCAGGATACCGAACACTTATCCAGATCAGGATCTGAAAAAAAGGAAATTACAGTTAATTGCAAGGAAAAACCTCATAAGAAAATGGTGCGATCAAAAAATAAGGACCCTGCAAAAACCATTATATTAATCCTTAAGAGGACAGGGGTAGAAATGCAGGTAAATGAATTTCATGAACATCCGCTCATGCAGGACTTTGACAATGATATCATTGATACATACCTGAAAAGACTACTCCTGAAAGGAGAAATTTATTCCCCTAAAAATGGATATATCCGGCTTGTTCCGTGAAAAGTTCTGAAAATTAAAGAATATGGAAAATAAACGGAAACATGCGAAGCTTTCGAGGAAGTTCCGATATCATAACTCCTTTCAGGTCATAAACACATAAATTATATCTAAAATAACCACATAGTCTTATGGTTCACAGAACTGCTCGAGAACGCGAGAAACGACCATTCATCAAATAATTATCATTATGTAAGGTAAGAATATGTCCGACAAGACAACACTCGATATCGTAGAACTTCTATTGACAGCAGAGATATACAACAAATACCCGGAAATGGATGTTAACGATCTTCCGAAGAACATAAGGAAGAACTACTGGAGCCGTGCACATAAAGGCGTTCCAAAACCAATAAACGTTTCCAGCTCTGACATAAAGAAGCTTTTTGAGATCGAGGAGATAAAAGGAAAGGTGTTCTCACTTCCATTCCTGGATATCGATGAACTTACCTCCAGAATAAAGTTCACTTCCTTCGAAGTTGCAGCAGACTGGTTCCGCAAACAGGAGACTGCCCCAGAACGCATCGACCAGAACCCGGCGCTTGCATATTATTATGAGAAGAAGCAGGTAGCAGGAACCAGCTATGAGAAAGCACGTGCTGCGACAAGACCTAAAGAGGTTGACAGAGAATGGATAGAGTCCCTGAAAAGTGAGATAGCCGAAGAAGAAGGCGGAGAGGAAATGCTCAAACTGGTGGAGATCGTAGCTCCGGAAGATATTGTACAGCCTCTCAGATACCTTGTGCTCAACGATGAGCAGAAAGAAGAGGTAGAAAAAATAGTAAAGGCGATCGAGTACAGGGAGTATCTCAAACGTATCGGACTGTATGATATCGGAAAGATACTTCTGGTGGGACCACCAGGAACCGGAAAGACCTCCGTGGCAAAGGCAATGTCAGAACGCCTTTCCATACCTTTTGTTGAAGTAAGATTATCCATGATAACCGACCAGTATCTGGGTGAGACCGCAAAGAACATCGACAGGGTATTCGCACTTGCCAAGCGCCTGAGCCCATGCATACTTTTCATAGATGAGTTCGATTTTGTCGCCAAGACAAGGGCTTCTGATGAGCATGCCGCATTAAAAAGGGCTGTGAACACTCTTCTAAAAGCCATTGACCAGATCAGCCTGACCAACGACGGTGTGCTCCTGATCGCTGCTACGAACCATCCCAGAATGCTTGACTCTGCCGTATGGAGAAGATTCGATGAGATCATGGACTTCCCACTTCCCGATGAGAAAATGAGAAAGGAGATTCTCGATATTGTAACCATACAAATAGAAGGGGATTTCAACACAGAAGCGATCGCAATGATTACTGAGGGATATTCAGGTTCCGACCTGCGAATGATAATACGCGAGAGTGTGCTCAATGCACTTGTTGGGGAGCGTACAAATATCAGCCAGCAGGACCTCAGTGATGCCGTAGGCAGATTTAACAAGCGTGCTCATATAAAATCAGACGAATATGTTGTCAATACCGGAGGATTTTAAGGATCCATGAAGATCACACTTCTCGGTACCGGTGATGCTCCCGGCACCCCCATAATCGGATGTGACTGCAGGACATGCAGGGATGCCCGCAACGGAGGGAAGAGCAATCGTACTCGCTTTTCGGTCCTTGTGGAGAGCTATAAAGGAAAAGTTCTGATCGACACAAGTCCGGACATGAGGCAGCAGATGCTTGATAAAGGTATAAAGCACATTGATGCAGTGATCTGGACCCATGGCCATTACGACCATTACACCGGTTTTGGGGAGTTTCACCGAGTCCAGAGCCATGTTGACGTATACGGAGTCAACGAAACGCTGGACTACATACTCGATTATGTCTCTTTTTTGAAACCACGAAGACATGATGTTATACCCGGGAAACCATTTGAGATCATAGGACTTGAGTTCACAGTATTTGAGGTCAATCATCCACCTGTCAAAAAGCCAATCGGCATCATCATAAGTGATGGCCACAGGAAGGTAGTTATCAGCGGGGATACTGACAACAATATCCCTGAAGAAAGCCTTGAAATGATGATGAAACCTGATCTGTTCATTGTGGATGCGATCATCCCTGATGATGTAGGATTCCATGTAAAGAAGCACATGGATGCAAAAGAAGCCATGGAAATCGCTGAAAAGATTAAAGCAAAGTAGGTCGTAATGACTCACCTGAGCCACTATTACAAACCTCATGAAGAGGCATCAGTTACATTCCCGCTGGGTTATGACGGAATGGAGTTTACATTCTAAAAATAAAAACAAAATAAAAAAGGATCAGTAATAAAAATAACAAGATCAGAACATCGTTCAAAATATAGAGCGATGATCTGAAGTAAATTAGAAAGGAAACAAAGATCCTTAAAGAACCTCATTTTAATTTGTCCTTTCCTTTCTCATCAAATTTTTCTTCTATAAGCTCCCGGGTCTTACGAAGTCTTCTCCTTGTTGAAAGGTAGTTACCAATGACAATAAGTGCCCCCCCTCCAAGGATGATAGTCCCTATTAAGAGCATTCGGGGAGCTGATGTAGTATAAAACTTGACAACCACAGGTTTGTAAGGCAGATCATCTTCAGCGATCTCAACCTTAAGGAAATCCCTGGCAATCTCTGTGAAAGAACCAGCTGTTGCATGCAGATCATACCATACAAGGACCTCCCTGTTGCGGTCGTCAAAATATCTTTCTACAGGCTCAGGGCTCACTTTGCCGATAAATGGATTACCTGTTGTAAAGCCTTCAGGAAGGACAAAGCGCACGACAGAATCATGGGATGGAATGTACATGAAATCCTGCCCCATAGGAGCCGTCATTCTATAAGCCACTATACCGGTGAGGCTCTCATTGAACTTAATATAGATGTGCTTCTGACCTCGAATAACCTCCTCTTCCATAGTATAATTAAAAACAGGCACATCGTCTATTGAGGATGTTGAAAGCGTTTCAAAGGTCTCAAAGGATGGTTCAGTATCCTCAGCTTTGCCCGCAAGTATTACTATGTTCGAGATCGCATCCTCGTTCGGATTCAGTATATCCTCAAGAGGGACCACCTCAATTACAGAAGCATTCACGATCATATGAACTACGTTAACAGACCCATTGTCAGTAAGATAGAAAGTAGTCGTGTTTAACAACTCACCTTCTTGCGTGGTTTCGTAAAAGACTTCCAGCTCATATGTTGAAAGATCAGGAGCCACAGCTTCCTCATCTACAGGAACGAGTTCATCAATGCATCCTGATGCCATTACTGCAAGAGCGAAAATGAATACTGTTGTTATAATTGTTTTATTCATTGTACACATCACAAACAGTTTATCAAAAAACAATGGGCACCATTGGTAAAAAAGGTTATTGAAAAAAGAGGGACCACTCCCTTAAAAAAGAGAGTGGAACTTTAAGTATTATTCATTGTTTCCCATTGTGAGGATCACACCGGTCTCTTCAAGAGCAGCTGCAACCTCTTTGTATGCGATGAAAAGCTCCCTTTTCTGCATCTCCACAGAGTCAACAGGTGGTTCGGATGCGAACCAGATCTCCTTCTCGCCCTCACCACGTGTGATGGAAACACATGCAAGCATATCAGCCTGAATCAGCCTGTACACAGAATCAATACCTGTTGGTGTGACCCATGCAGCATATGAATCCTTCAACTGTTCTACGAACCTTGTCCAGTTAACAGTTGCAGAACCTTCAAGTCTCAGGTGAAGGTGTGCACGCTCTCCTGTTACCTGCTCATCGACGTTCTTCAGGAACTTCTTGTACTCTGCGCTGTCCTCATCAACTGCCTGTGCCTCGTGGCTTGCCAGCTCTTCTGCTGCTTCCTTGAAGAAAGGAGCAAGATTGACAATGTGTGATGGCCTAGTCATGAATGAGACGCCGAAGAATGCAATTCCGCTGAGCGCCATTCCCACAATAACACCGTGGTTCATGAGAATAGGATGTATGGTCTCAAGGTATGGCGGAGCCATAGGTGGGGTCATTGACAGATCATATATTGTAAAGCTGATCTGTGCAACAGCACCGACAATAAGACCGGCCAGTGCACCTTCCTTGGTAGCACGCTTCCAGTACAGTCCACCCATGAGCGGGAAGAAGTAGGATGCACTTGCAATGAAGGTTGCAATGTGGATCGCATCGATGATACCATCAATGAAGAATGAAGCCACAGTTGCTGCAGCGACTATGAAAAGGACACTAAGCCTGTTGATAGCAAGCATCTGCTTCATTGTTGCATCAGGCTTTACGAACCTCTGGTAGATATCACGTGAAACACATGATGCACCGGATGTAGCAAAGGTATCAGCACAGGACATGGAAGCTGCTGCAAGACCGATCGCGCTGAGGCCGATAATTGCAGGAGAGAATGTGCTTACGATGTAGGTCAGCAATGCAGGTTCTGCCTGTGCCATTCCCATTGGGAACCCTGCTGCAGGGATCTCCGGATACAATGCACTGAGAGCAATAGCAATTACCGCGCATGCAGCAAACACAATTGTTACAAGAACAGAACCAAGCACCAGACCATTTCTTGCGGATGTTGAATCCTTAGCTGCCCAGACCTTCTGCCATGGGTCCTGCTCAGTGATCCATCCGGGGACGATAGCAAAAACAAAGATCAAAACCATCGGCATACCGATGATGAACGGATTCCACCAATCGCCGGGAACACCGGAGAAAAGATCGGATGCTGTTGAGATAGTAGCAACATTTGAAGTAACTGAATCAACTGCAAGGAATGCCATAATTATCGCGAATATGGAAAGGAACGCGAACTGGATCACATCGGTCCAGACAACGGCATGCAGACCACCAAGGGTAACATACACAGATACTGCAAGAGCAACTATCAGAGCTGCATATATCGGATCAAGCCCGTAGAATATCTGAAGAACAAGAGCAAATCCCTTGATATCAGCAACTGCGAAAAGGATCATTACGATAGTGATGATAATTCCCACAGGAGCACGGATAGCAGAACTGTACCTCTGCTCAAGCAGCTCTGCCTGTGTGATAGCAGGAAGATGTTTGATCTTCTTCACAAATATAGCTATTATAAGCAGTGCAAGAATGTTCGGTGCTACAAAACCCCATATGGAGCCCATTCCAAGTAGCATGAAGAATCCTATCACGGCTAATATTCCACCAGCGGTCAGCCATGAAGCTGCCGAGGAAAACCCGACCCCTATCATACCGATCTTACGACCAGCAAGCCAGAAATCGGTTACTGTCTTTTGTCTTTTTGTAAAGTACCAGCCAATACCTATCAGTCCACAAAGGTAGACTGCAAGCATTGCCATAAACAATTGATAACCATCCATAATTAAACCTCAAAATGATACTGTTCTATTTATCCAGACGTTATTCCTGAAACATTAATACGAACTAACTAATTAACCCGCTAACAAACTAAGATATTACCTGTTAAAGGTCAATAAGGACATATTTGCTTTAATATATAAGCTCTTTCAAAAGAAATCCGGAAAAATTCCCTTAAGCATACTAATAATAATAAAAATTGAAAACCATATGAATAATCTGTCATTTCCGGAAAATAATAAAATGAGTGAAAATATCACATCCACTCATAATGTTGCATGACCTCAAGGTTCAGGTCATACATCAGACTGTTCTCAACATAACCAAAGAAAAAACATCCCTCACAATTCTTTGACAGTGCCTTTTGCCTGTCTCTTGAAGCCTTCCAAACATTGATTATGCCATCATTCACATTGCCCATTATCTCCCTGTGAACACGACAATGTTCAATACAGCCATCTGCAGTCACATCCAGGATCAGATTGTTTACATGGCATTTATAGCCTTTTTTCAGCTCCCGGATCATTTCAAGATATGTAAATGAATTTATGACAGGATAACCTTCCTTTTTCATCTCAATGATCATGTCGATGGTACTGTGATATTTCTTCACATCACGAATTCCCATGCTGTTCCAGACATTATCTTTGATCCCGCTGAATTCATACAACGGCTCAAAGGAGATCTTCACATTGATGTCGTGTGCCAGCTGAATGAGCTCTTCGATATCATCAAGGTTCTTTCCACTGATCACACAGTTCATCAGCAAAGGATTTTTCAATTTATCCTTAACGGCCATGATAGCATCAAAAAGTATCTCAAATTTCATACCCCTGATCTCTTTATAACTTTTAGTACCGTCAACAGAAACAGAAAGATAATCCAGGTCATCGAAATCATCCATCCTCTCTTTTAGCAACTTGCCGTTTGTGATCAGGGAAGTGATCATGCCCTTACTTTTTGCATAAGCAAGGATCTGTGGCAGGTCCTCCCTGAGAAGAGGTTCAACTGTCCAGGCATTATAGACACCGATACCGAAAGAGCTGGCATCATCAAGCATCCTGAAAATTTCATCAAGACTCATCTCCCCGCCCTGCTCTTTCCAGTATTCACAAAAGCTACAGCTCATATTACATCTGGAATTTACCGCATGTGAGAGAACAAAAGGCCTCTTTCGTACTCTCATCTGCCAGACTGCACGTGCTGCGATGACGGGAGAAAATTTGGACATAGGGGATCTCTTTATAGAATGTTCTTTTTAAGGTGCACTATATTTTCTATGAGTATTAATAAAACTTGGCATTTCCCAGGAACTGACCGAGATTTGCCGAAGTTTCACTTTATACTATCTTTTTGGAATGAAAGAACCAAAATTTTGTTTTATTGCTTCTTATAGGACAATGTTTATAAGTACTAAGATGTATGAGGGGACATCTGAAACTAAAAAGCCTAAATTCCCATCACAATTTAACATAAAAATGATTTCTGACAAGATTTCCGGTGGGGATTTGCCAGGAACGAGAGCAAATATGTCGCTCTTCTTCTTTTAAGAATTAGATATAACTAACAGGTAATCACCATGGAATCATTTAAAAATTTGGGGATCGAAGACACGATCCTGAGATCAATCGAAGAAAAATGTTTTGAGGCTCCTACTGAAATACAGTCAATGGCAATCCCGCTTATCCTTGAAGGAAAGGATATCATAGGCGGTGCTGCTACCGGATCCGGGAAAACGCTTGCTTTTGGGTGCGGTATAATCCAGAAGATCGAGAGAGGACAGGGAATCAAGGCCCTGGTCCTTACACCTACAAGAGAACTTGCAGAGCAGGTCAATAATTCACTGAAAGAATTTTCCCGTCATAAAAAATTAAAAATTGCATCCATTTACGGTGGAGTTGCAATCGGGCCACAGATCAAAAAACTGGAAAGGGCAGACATTGTTGTTGCAACACCGGGAAGACTGCTGGACCACATTGGAAGAGGCACCATAGACCTGGATAACGTCGAAATGCTGGTTCTTGATGAAGCAGACAGAATGCTTGATATGGGATTTATCGATGACGTGGAAGACATCGTAAAAGAATGTCCAGAGGGAAGGCAGACATTGCTGTTTTCAGCAACTGTTTCAAAGGATATAAAGTACCTCGCACGAAAATATATGAACGATCCACAGAAGGTCTTTGCAAAAGCCCATGTGGACCCTGAAAAGCTTGAACAGTCATATTATGACGTCCCAAAACCCATAAAGTTCTCCTTGCTTGTCCACCTCCTGAAAAAAGAGAAGTCAGGATTAGTAATGGTCTTCTGTAACACACGAAGTAATGTGGACTTCGTCCAGAAGAACCTCAGGAAAAATGGTGTTGATGCCATCGCAATACATGGTGGTCACACCCAGGCAAAGAGAAAAAGCACACTAAGCAAATTCCATTCCAACGAAGCACATGCACTTGTCTGTACAGATGTTGCTGCACGAGGTCTGGACATCCCTTACGTATCACATGTCTACAATTATGATATCCCTGAAGATGTGAATGAGTATGTACACAGGATAGGCAGAACTGCAAGAGCAGGCAGGGAAGGGAAGGTCATTAATGTTGTCACAGACAGGGAAGCAGATGCTTTCGGAAAGTTGGTGAGACATCACCGGAAGTTCTCGATCAAAAAGGAAGATGTACCTGATGTCGAGAGAGTTGTCATAAAGGACGAGAAGAACAAACGCCATGATAAGAACAGCTTCAAGAGAGGCTTAAAGAAGTCCGGCGGACGTGACAGATCTAAGCGTTCCGAAGGTCGTGGCGGATCAAGGAAGTCCGGTAAAGGAGAAGGTCAGAAAAAATCAGAAGGAAGGGACAAACGTGAAAGGTCCGGAAAAACTGAAAGATCAAGTGACCGAAAAGGGTTCAAAAGTTCTGGCGAATCCAGGAAACCGAAAGTAAAAACCGGATTTAAGAAGCGTACCGGAGTGAAAGTCAGAAAGGAGTGAGCATAAAGGTCACTTTTTTATTATAATTTAGTTCTTCACATGAACTGGTATGTTGCAGATGCAGTGGGCGAAGCCTTCAAAAGAACAAGGAAATGCCTGCTGGAACCGTTCGAGCTGATAAAATGGTTCAAACTCGCCATCATAGTCGCCCTGGCAGGTGGTGGAGTCAGTTCAGGATATAACGGTTCACATCCAATTCCCAAACCAGTGAATTGCCACAACTTCCTTTTTTTGAGCCGGCAAACTGGAATGTATTTCCTGAAGCGATCAAAACCATACCGGATCTTCCGATCATAATTGCGATAATAGGATCCATTACACTTCTGATCCTCATTTTATGGTACATCTCATCAGTAATGGACTTCGTTCTTGTAGAATCAGTTACAAAAAATGATGTGAGGTTAGTGGAGTATGCTAAAAAGTATATGAAGATGGGGTTGAACCTCTTCATAATACGTCTTGTCCTGACAATCGTTTTCTTTGCCTTATTTGTTATGACAGCATTACCCATGATCTTTGAGCTCATCAATGGAACTTCCGGGAATTTCTGGCCCATGCTTATAGCCGGAGGATTTAGTCTCGTTGCAGTTATAATGATGATATCCATATTCAGTTCCATCATCAATTCTTTTATTCACCTGTGTATCCCCATTGCAATGTATGATAATACAGGTATTATCGAAGCCCTTGAAAAAGTAGTAGCAACATTCAGGCAGGACTGGATACAAATTGTAGGATATTGGTTTGGGAGAGTTTTGTTGTGGACAGGAGGCGGAGTCGTCTTCGGCATACTTATGTTTATTGTACTATTGATCCCTGGTTTGTTGTTCCTGCTGATCGACAGAATAATCTACTTTGTCCTTTCGGAAATAATGCAGCAAGGACTGATCTGGTTAATACTTGCACCATTTGCATTCATAGAGATCGTAGTATTGATCATCCTCTCAATAATGACAATGATGCTATTGAAAATCTTTATGAAATATCATATGCTAGTATTTCTTAAGAAGTGGAGACCAACCACAACTATCCCGTTCTTTGAAATCGAGGATTGTGAACTGTAATTGAAAAATAGCCTCTAAGGACTCTTTTTTGTTAATTGTGGAAAGCTCAGCAGAATGGCTAGTACAGATACATGTTGACGGGAAAAGATGGATCAACCCGACGTGTGAACTACTGGAATTCGCCTGTTGAAAGTTACATCCATTTTAAAAATACGAACTTATTGAAATACGAGTTACTTAAATTCAATTTGCAACACATGTTAGTTGAAAATAAACAAAGAAAAAAAGATTGGTGATACTCGCATAATGCGAGCATCGGTTTTGAAAAGAATTATCCGAAGAGTGCTCCGAGACCAGCCATGCCGCTCTCTTCTTCTTCTTCAGCTGTCTCTTCCTCTGCAGGTGCTTCCTCAGCTGCTGCAGGAGCCTCAGCTGCTGCTGCAGGTGCTGCTGCAGGTGCTGCGACTGCTGCTGTTGCCATTGCATCTGCGATGTCAACGTCTTCGAGTGCTGCAACGAGTGCCTTTGCACGTGCTTCGTTAACGTCTACTCCTGCTGCAGTAAGTACTGCAGTAACTGCTTCTTCTGTAATGTCTTTCTCAGCGTTGTGTAGTAAAAGTGCTGCGTATATGTATTCCATTGTAAATCACCTTTTATGTTATTAGTATTAGTTTTTTGATAGTAGTTTATCCAAAGAGTGCTCCAAGACCGGCAGCCATGTCGCCCTCTCCTTCCTCTTCAGCTTTTTCTTCTTCAGCTTCTTCGACGATATCTTCAGCTGCAGATTCAGCTGGTGCTGCGGATGCAGCTGCTCCAAGTGTCTCTTTCAGCTCATCGTCAACTGCGTCTTCATCCTTACTTGATACCACTGATGCGACAGATAGCATCTCGCACTGTGCCTTGCCAAGTAATGAACCCATAACATCTGGCTCGTAGACCACTGCATTGATACCAAGGTTCCTTGATTCTGCAGCTGCCTTTGCAAGTAATGTGCTGATATTCTCGGATGTTGGATAGACAGCATTGACAGACAGGTTGAATGCCTGCTGAGTAGCCTGTATGAAGTCTGCGAATACCTGTTCCTCATCAATTGCAAGGACTTCAGGAGTGAAGATAGATCCTTCTTCCATAACCGCTCTGAGATCAAGACCCACTTCAAGTGGATAAATCTCCAGCCTTGTAAGCATGGCTGCGAGCTTCTGGGACACGACATCTCCGGCCTTTGCGACCGCTGATGTCTCCCTGACCACAACCTTGCCGCCGTCGATAGCAGCAGGGATGCCTGCAGCCTGCAGATCACCAAGTATAGGTCCCGGTGGGAAGCTTGTTGGGCCTTCTTCCACAATAATATCATTCGGAGTTACCATTCCGCCTTTGATAGGGGAAGGGCTCTTGCTCTTCTCAAGCAACTTGAAGAGTTTGAAAGGGTTCTGTTCTGTGAATATCAGTGCAGTCTGAACCTCGACAAAATCATCCATTTTCTTGATATCATCGGATGATTCATCAAGTGCCCTCCTAATGAGAGTGTTCCTGGATACTTTCAGGACAGCAACATCCTTAAGGCTTCTTCTCATTGACTGAAGCTGCTTTGCAGGAATGCCACCAATACCCACGACACCTACTAATGGATAGGATGTGATGAGGTTCTTTATGTCCTCAATCTCGTCTTTCTTCCATTTAGGAATATGCTCACTGTGGTGAACTTCTGCCATTATACCAACCTCACAGATTTACCCATCGTGGTTGTAACATAGACCGATTTAAGGTTATGTTTACCTTTTTCGAGGGATTGCTCGACCCTGTTCAGAACTGTCTCGATGTTCTCTGCCAGTTTTTCGACATCCATATCCCTGCGACCGACTGATACATGGAAGGTAAGTCTGTCTTTTGACCTTATACGAATTGAATTCTTCGTACTATTGATAAGATCTGCAACGTTCTTATCAGGTGTCAAAGGTACAGGCATCTTACCACGAGGACCGAGAATTGCACCGAGGGTCTTTCCGATCAGAGGCATATACTGCACTTCTGAAATGAAGAAATCGCACTCGTTTGCAAGGCTTCTTGCTTTGGACTTGTCCTCGCCAAGTTCATTGATATCCTCTTCGGTCAGAACATAGTCTGAACCAGCTTCTTTAGCGTTGAGTCCAACTTCACCCTTTGCAAAAACAGCGATCTTCAGGGATTTACCAAGCCCGTTGGGAAGATTTATCTCTTCGTCCACACGATTCTTGGGTTGACTCATATCGAGGTTCTTTAAGTTGATTGCCAGATCCACACTTTCGGAGAACTTACGCTCCGGTGATCCTTCGATCAACTCTTTTACCATATTTAATGTAGTCTCTTCTACCATTCTATTCCTCCCGTAGTTAATGAACGAATGTTCAGATACCGGGTCAGACCCTGTATCCGGAAGACATACATCATTGCATGCCATCCGATGCGGCCGCTGCGGCCTACTACGGTTAAAGTAAGGAGATTTTCATCTCAATTACGAGCACTTCAATAATGAAGTAATTATTTTAAACTTATCGGTCAGCCTGACAGGTCAACCAATTTATTTGGATTTAGATAGGATATCGATCCCTGATTACCATGCTTCTGCTGCAAGAGGTTCGTCGAACTGACCCTCATCAACAGCTTTCTGGCATTCCCTTGGATCAAGACCTTCTACAGTCACGCCCATTGGTACGCATGTACCCATGACCTCCTTCACTGCAGCCTTGAGGGAGTAGGAAAGGATATCATCTTTCTTCATACGAGCGATCTTTGCAGCCTGTGCGATATTAAGATCACCAACATTGACAGTACCGGATTCGCCGGAGCCTTTCTCAATGTTAAGTTCCTTAAGGATCAATGCAGATGTTGGCGGAGTACCCACTTCAATCTCAACATTCTTGTCATCGTCGACAATTACCTTAACAGGAACCTGCATTCCATTGTAATCTTTAGTTTTTTCATTGATCTGGTCGATCACATCTTTGATGTTTACACCAAGAGGTCCCAATGCCGGACCAAGTGGTGGTCCCGGATTTGCTTTACCTCCAGGCACCAGGGCTTCTACAACACTTGCCATTAGAGATTCACCTTTTATATTTTTAAATATAGTTTTTGTTTATAAGTATAAGCATACGTTACGGATCAGGATTATTCCTCTTCCTTACTGAGTATCCGTACAGTATCACCACGTATAGTTATAGGTATTGGTACAACGGCATCGAACAACTCGACCGTAATTTCCTCATGGCCCTCATCAACACGCTTGACACGTGCCTTTTCGCCCTTGAAAGGACCGGAAGTTACCTCGATGATGGCACCTTCCACAATACCGGTAACTGTTGGTTTTGGTGTAAGGAAATGTTCGATCTCCGCTATACTGGACTGACCTTTTACAACGGTCCTTGCATGAGGAACCGTCTGTATAGCCTGTTCCACAGCACCGGAATCAGAGGATTCTAGAAGCACATATCCTTTAAGTTCATCAGGAGCGATTATTGCCCTGATATCAAGATTGTCCTTCCTGGCAACCTGTGCCAGCATTCCGACAACTGAGCGCTCTTGATTCGCAGTTGTTTTAACAACAAATATAGCGGCATCTTCACCCATAAAGTTACACCCACTTTGGTACTTCTGTCAGCAGTATATAAATGACAAAGCCAACAAAGCCTATCACCAGGATACCAGCACCAGCAACCTTGGATATCATAGAGAACTCTTCGCCTGAAGGCTTTTTGGACAATTTCAATACCCTCAGGTATGACTTAAGGACTTGACCGACATTACGGTTCATCTTAGGCGCTTCAAACATATTATCTGCCAAACTTCTCACAACCAGTTTCAGTATATTGTATATAATTGATCAGGGTGATTTAATCGGATTACCAACACCTCGATCATACTATAATTTAGTAGCGGCATTTAAATAACGTACTATATAAAATACCTTTCGATTCAAACCCTTCAAATAAATATATTAAATTAAAAAGAGAAGGAGATTGACCCCTTTTCATTTTACGAAATCGATACCATATTTTCGTGTGACGTTCTGGGAACTTCCACTTCCATAGATCTGTGGAGATTTCACACCTGTAACAACAAGCATTGTGCGTACAGAGTGTTCAAGTTCCGGATCGACCTGGGCACCCCAGATCAGCCTTGCATTAGGATCTATTCTGCTGTAGACCTCCTGCACAACGCTCTCAGCTTCTGCAATGGTCATATCAGGACCACCAACAACATTTACAAGAGCAGATGTAGCACCGGAAATATCCACATCAAGAAGCGGACTCCTAAGTGCCTTCTGGACAGATTCCACAGCCTTGTTCTCACCGTCTGCCTCCCCAAGGCCTATCATTGCGACACCACCGTTCTGCATGACGGTCCTTACATCAGCAAAGTCAAGGTTCACAAGACCAGGCTTTGTGATAAGCTCGGTAATACCTTTCACAGCCCTCATGAGAACCTCGTCGGAGACCTTGAAAGCAGCCTGCAATGGTAACCTTGGAACAACCTCGAGGAGCTTGTCGTTAGGAACCACGATCACAGTATCTGCAACATCCCTGAGCCTTTCGAGTCCTGCTTCGGCATTAGTGCGCCTTACCTGCCCCTCAACAGCGAATGGAAGAGTGACCACAGCAATGGTCAGTGCACCTGCATCACGTGCTGCCTCTGCGACAACCAGTGCTGAACCAGTACCGGTACCTCCGCCAAGCCCTGCTGTAATGAACACCATATCGGTTCCATCTACAACTGAACGCACCTCATCGATGCTTTCAAGT
>JBNJIC010000017.1:0-21911 GCA_051749005.1 Halobacteriota archaeon
CTCATCATGTAATCTGGTCAGGGTATCCACTGATAGCGGGCGCATGGAATTGATAGCATGGAATTGATAGCATGGAATTGATAGCATATAATTTCTCTTCGATGCGTAATAGTAACTCTTTTTTTATCAGGCATCTATCGTTATCGGCCATAATTTCACAGTTCCGATATTAACTCGCTAGCTTATATCGGCATGAGTCTTTTTTCAATATAAACGATATTTTGATTTTACACTATTTACTTCATTAAATGTGATCCGGAATGATATCTTTAATATACATGTAATGCATACTTAGTGCAGATTATTTCAGATAAAATCAATATCTACTACATTGAAAATTAATAAATTTATAAAGTGTTTTGACTACAGATATCATTTACACGATAAATGATCTTACTTGAGGGTAAAAAGCCACATCACATGGAGAAAATCGCGATGAGTGAAAGGCAAGATTACGATGAAACACACATCCAGGTCCTTGAAGGGTTAGAAGCGGTGCGCAAGCGACCCAGCATGTACATTGGAAGTGTAGACACCAGAGGACTTCATCACCTTGTGTACGAAATAGTTGACAACAGTATTGATGAAGCGCTTGCAGGTTTTTGTTCTTCTATAGACGTGTCCATAAACGCGGACGGTTCAGTTACTGTTCAGGACGATGGTCGTGGAATACCTGTAGGCCCTCATCCTAAATACAAAAAATCGGCTCTTGAGGTCGTTCTTACTATCCTCCACGCAGGCGGCAAGTTCGATAAGAGCAACTACAAGGTATCAGGAGGTCTCCATGGTGTTGGTGTCTCCGTCGTAAATGCCCTTTCCGAGTGGATGGAGGTCGAGGTAAAGCGTGATGGCAGGCTTTACTACCAGCGCTATGAGCATGGTATACCTGTATCTGAGGTATCCGAGATCGGTGAATCAGAAGGCACTGGAACCAAGAGCACGTTTATGCCTGATGCAGTAATATTCGAGACCACGAATTTCGATTACAACACTCTTATTTCAAGACTCAGGGAACTTGCATTCCTTAACAGAGGTATCCGGATCAGTATCACTGACTCAAGGCCGGAGAAAATGGAACAGGATGTTTTCGAGTATGAGGGAGGTATTGTTTCCTTTGTCGAGCACCTCAACATGAACAGGACCGCTCTTCATAAGGAGCCTATATATTTCGAGCGTGAGAAGGAAGGTACTATCGTTGAGATAGCTATGCAGTATACTGATAGCTATGGTGAGTACGTATATTCTTTCGCTAACAACATCAACACACACGAGGGTGGAACACACCTTGTCGGTTTTAAGACAGCACTTACGCGTGTTGCCAACGATTACATCAAGAAAAACAACGTTGTAAAAGGCGACGAGAAGCTCACAGGCGATGATATCCGTGAGGGGCTTGCAGCCATTATCAGTGTAAAACTCACAGAACCCCAGTTCGAAGGCCAGACAAAGACCAAGCTCGGTAACAGTGAACTAAAAGGTATCGTGGATTCCATGGTATCAGAGGGTCTTTCCGAGTATATGGAAGAAAATCCAAAGGTTGCATCTGTAATTTTCCAGAAGGCACTGGATGCCAGGCGTGCAAGGGAAGCAGCCAAGAAAGCACGTGAACTTACCCGAAGGAAGAGTGCCCTTGAGGTCAGCACGCTTCCGGGAAAACTGGCGGACTGCTCTGAAAAGGATCCAACAGTAAGTGAGATCTACCTTGTGGAGGGAGATTCTGCAGGCGGTTCAGCAAAACAGGGACGTGACCGTAAGTTCCAGGCGATCCTTCCTTTCAGAGGTAAGATCATCAATGTGGAGAAAGCACGTCTTGCAAAGGTACTGAAGAACAATGAGGTCCTCTCACTTATCACTGCAATGGGCACAGGTATAGGAGAGGATTATAATCTTGAGAAGGCACGTTACCACAAGGTGATCATAATGACCGATGCCGATGTTGACGGAGCACACATAAGAACACTCATTCTTACTTTTTTCTTCAGGTACATGACACCGCTCATTGATGCAGGGTACGTGTATATCGCCCAGCCACCTCTCTACAAGATAAAGAAGGGGAAGAAAGATTACTACGTATATTCTGACAGAGAACTTACCGCAAAGCTTGATGAGATTGGTGAAAAAGGAACCAGCATCCAGAGATACAAGGGTCTTGGTGAGATGAACCCTGAACAGCTGTGGGAAACCACAATGAACCCTGATACAAGGACATTGTTGCAAGTGAGCATGGAAGATGCAGTGGCTGCTGACGAGATGTTCTCTATCCTCATGGGAGATGAGGTCGCACCTCGTAAAGCGTTCATACAGAGGTATGCAAAAGAAGTTGTCAATCTGGATGTGTGAGGTGAGATAAGATGGCAGATAATATTAACAATGATCCAGCAGATGAAAAGCCCGAAGACGAAACACCTCTGGATATCCGGGCTACAGATACAGGCGAGAAGATCATTCCTGTTCTTATACAGGAAGAAATGAAAAACTCGTATATTGATTACGCAATGAGTGTCATTGTGGGAAGGGCATTACCCGATGCACGTGACGGTCTTAAGCCTGTTCACAGGCGTATACTGTATTCCATGAAGGAAGCAGGCATAACTTATGAAAAGGCTTACAAGAAATCTGCCCGTGTAGTGGGAGACGTTCTTGGTAAATATCACCCTCATGGTGATTCTGCTGTTTACGATTCTCTTGTCAGGATGGTACAGGATTTCTCCTTAAGGTATCCGCTTATTGACGGTCAGGGTAACTTCGGATCAATTGATGGTGATTCCGCAGCAGCAATGCGATACACCGAGGTCCGTATGGACCGTATTTCCAATGAGATGCTTTCTGACATCGATAAGGAGACTGTGGAATACAGACCTAACTATGACGGTTCTCTCAAAGAGCCTTCAGTGCTTCCTGCAAAGTTGCCGAACCTTCTTATCAACGGTTCCACCGGTATTGCTGTAGGAATGGCCACTAACATGGCACCGCACAATCTCGGAGAAGTTATCGATGCTACATTGAAGCTGATAGATGACCCTGAGATACCTATCCAGGAGCTTATGCAGATAGTAAAGGGTCCGGATTTCCCAACAGGCGGTACGATACTCGGAAAACAGGGAATCAGATCTGCCTACGAGACCGGCCGTGGTCCGATTAAGATACGTGCAGTGACCTCCATAGAGGAAATGAAGAGCGACAAGAATCGTATTGTCGTGACCGAGCTTCCTTACCAGGTCAATAAGTCCAAGCTTATTGAGAACATTGCATCTCTTGTAAGGGATAAAAGGATAGTAGGTATTTCCGATCTTCGTGATGAGTCTGACAGGGACGGTATCCGTATAGCTATTGAGCTAACAAGGAACACCAATCCGGAAGTCATCCTTAACCAGCTTTACAAGCACACCCAGATGCAGACCACTTTTGGTATAATCAATCTCGCTCTGATCGATGGTGTGCCAAGGGAGCTCACTCTTAAGGAAATTCTCCAGATCTACCTGAAGCACAGGATAGAAGTTATTCTTAAACGCAGCCAGTTCGATCTCAGGAAAGCTGAGGAAAGGGCACACATACTCAAAGGTTTGCTAATTGCACTTGATCATATAGATGAGGTTATCACCCTTATTCGTGGTTCAAAGACCGTGGAAGATGCGAGAAATGGCCTGATGGATAAGTTCGGACTGGATGAGATACAGGCAAAGGCCATCCTTGATATGCGCCTCCAGAAACTTACCGGGCTTGAAAGACAGAAGATCGTTGATGAACACGAAGAGCTTCTCAGGCTCATTGAGGAGCTTATGGACATCATCGCAAGTGATGAGAGGAAATATACCATCATAAGGGAAGAACTTCAGGATATTCGTGACAGGTTCGCTGATGAACGCAGGACAAAGATAACTGGTTCCCATACTGAGATCGAGGATGAGGATCTCATCCCTGAGGAAGATGTGGTTGTTACCATTACCAACCGGGGTTATATCAAAAGAATGCCGGTTGATACCTACAGCCAGCAGCACAGAGGTGGCAAAGGTATCATTGGCATGGAGACCAAAGAAGAGGACTTTGTTGAGAATATTTTTGTTTCATCAACTCATAATTACCTTATGTTCTTCACTAACCGTGGAAAAGTACACTGGCAGAAGGTATATGGAATCCCGCAGGGAAGCCGGCAGTCCAAAGGTAAGGCTATTGTCAATCTACTGGAACTGGCAGAGAACGAATATATCACTGCAATGATCCCTGTCAGGGAATTCAAAGATGACGAATTCCTTTTCATGGCAACTCGATTTGGAATTGTAAAGAAGAGCCGTCTGTCCGATTTCAGCAATGTAAGGAAGGCAGGTATCATTGCTATCAATCTTGATGAGGGGGATGAACTTGTCAACGTGGCACTCACTGACGGGTCAAAAGAGATCATGATGGTTTCAAGGCATGGAAAAGCGATCAGGTTCTCCGAGAAGGATGTGCGATCAATGGGAAGGACTGCAAGAGGTGTACGTGGTATGAAGCTTACAGGCGATGATATCGTAGTAAGCCTGGACATCGTAGATGCAGAAAGCAAGCTTCTTACAATAACCGAGAACGGATACGGCAAACGTACTTCTTTTGATGAGTATCGCGGAATGAGAAGAGGTGGCCAGGGTGTTATAACAATAGTTACAAGCCTGCGCAATGGTCCCGTTATAAATGTGAAAGCAGTTAACGATGATGACGAGGTGATTATCACCAGTTCCGAAGGAATTATTATAAGGATACCTGTAAAAGATATCCGTTCACAGGGAAGGAACACACAGGGTGTTAAAATCATGAATGTGAAGCCTGGCGACAAGGTCGTTGGTGTTGCAAGAATTAATAAAGAGGATAACACGAACTAAACACTTTTAAGCATTGACTATATTTAGTACTCTAAATCAACAGAAGGATGATCTTATGGAACTTGAAAAATTACGACATGGTACCGAACTTATAAAGCGCGGTTTTGCAAAAATGCAGAAAGGCGGCGTTATTATGGACGTTACAACTGCTGAAGAGGCAAAGATCGCTGAGGAAGCAGGAGCTGTTGCAGTTATGGCACTTCACGCTGTACCTTCCGATATCAGGAAGGCAGGCGGTGTTGCAAGGATGGCTGACCCGCAGGTCACAGCTGAGATCATTGAAGCAGTCACCATCCCTGTTATGGCAAAGGCAAGAATTGGTCACTTTGTAGAAGCTGAGATCCTTCAGTCACTTGGTGCTGACATGATCGATGAGTCAGAGGTTCTCACACCTGCTGACGAGCACTTCCACATCGACAAGACCGAGTTCACAGTTCCTTTCGTATGTGGTGCACGTAACCTCGGAGAAGCACTCAGGAGGATCAACGAAGGTGCAGCTATGATCCGTACAAAGGGAGAAGCTGGTACCGGTGATGTCAGGGAAGCTGTAAGGCACATGAAGCAGATCATGGGTGAGGTCAGGACCCTCAAGGGCATGAACAAGGAAGAACTTATACTCTACGCAAGAGAGATCGAAGCACCTATCGAGCTTGTAATGGAGACTGCAGAGATGGAGCGTCTTCCTGTTGTGAACTTCGCAGCCGGCGGTGTTGCAACTCCTGCTGATGCAGCTCTCATGATGAGACTTGGCTCTGACGGTGTTTTCGTCGGATCAGGTATCTTCAAGGCAGAGAACCCACCATTGATGGCAAAGGCTATTGTAGAGGCTGTCAACAACTACAACAATCCGGACGTGCTCGCAGAGATCTCAAAGGGTATTGGCGCAGGCATGAAAGGAATAAGTGTTGATTCCATTCCGGATGAACAGGTTCTCCAGACACGTGGCTGGTAACCTTTTTTCTTTCTTCTTTTTTTACGGTGTTGAATTATGCGTATAGGTGTTATCGCTATCCAGGGCGATGTTTCTGAACATGTCGAATCTATCGAGAGAGCACTCGCTGAACGCGCTGAAACTGCTGAGGTTATCACCATCAAACACAAGGGAATAGTCCCCACATGCGATGGCCTTGTCTTCCCGGGTGGAGAGAGCACAACCCTTGGCCGTCTGATACTCAGGGAAGGTATTTCTGATGAGATCAAAGAGGCAAAAGAGAAAGGTATCCCGATACTTGGTACTTGTGCAGGTCTGATCCTTCTTGCAAAAAGAGGTGATCTACAGGTCGAGAAGACACACCAATACCTGCTCGGCTTGATGGATATAAAGGTGAACAGAAACTCTTTCGGAAGACAGTTCCAGTCCTTCGAGTTCGACCTTGATATATCCGTACTGGATTCACCATACAATGCTGTCTTTATCAGGGCACCGGCTATCCTCGAAGCTGGAGAGGACGTAAAGGTCCTTGCAAAGATCGATGATAAGATCGTTGCAGCAGAACAGGACAATGTACTTGCACTGGCATTCCATCCCGAGCTTACCGACGATATGAGGATACACCAGTATTTCCTTGACAAGTTGTTCAAATAAATAAAGTACAAAAAAGTGTATGGGACAGCAGTGATTTGCTGTTCCCTGATAATTTTCATTCTTTTTTCTTCATGATATAGAAGACATATCCGTAATCAGCTGAGCATTCTCTGTACATTTCGATCTCTTCATAGAGCTCTTTAGAGAACTCAGAAAATTCAGCATTTTTCGGATACTTCTTTTTCATTTCTTCAAGGCGTACTTTAAGAGGTTTATAGTAATTGTCCCACCAGGCAGATTCAGGAAGGATGAAAGAGTCAATACAATCAAGACCAATCTCAGAGATCTTTCTTTTGTTCTCTTCAATGGTCTTCATTGAAACCTCCGGAATCTCGTTCCAATATGAAAGTGCTTTCTCAGAGGGCTTATCTGTGAGCCAGTTAATTTCCGTTACACAAATGTATCCTTTGTTTTTCAGGAACTGCTTCCAGTATAAAAGACCTTCTTTAAAGCCCATTATGTATATCGAGCCTTCTGCCCAGATCAGGTCAAAAGTTTCTTTTTCATAAGGAAGGCCTGTCATAGAACCAACACATGTCCTGATATTGTCTGAGATTTTTCTTTTAATTGCTCTCTCATTAAGGTCATCAAGGAATATTCGGTACCGATCCAGGGCATCTACCTGTCCTCCCGAAAGTTCTGCAAGTAAAAGGGTTTGCATTCCTGAACCACATCCTATGTCAAGTATATGTGGTCTTTCTGGCAGTTCTGATAGCATTGAGAATGCTTTTTTTGTGCATTCGTTTTTTCCAGGTCCCTGCCTTGGTAGCTTGTCAAAGATCTCTAAGAAAATGTCTGATACCATTCTTGCACCTATTACAATTATGATCAAAAGTTCAAATTCTCAAACAGTATACTTTAATGTCTGCATAAGTAGATAATTGTTATACTCTAAAAGTCAGACCCTTTTCAACATACTCAGATAAAAGAACATTATTATAAAGGCAACATGCAACAAATAAGAAATTCTTATTAAGGTATAGCACGTTTTCTTTCTGTGTCTCGAAAGAGATAATTATTCTATTAGAAAGGGTGATTTAGATGGTTAAACTTACAGAAGACATGAAGGAAGCATTTTCAAAAGTAAAGATATTTCCGTTTGCAACAGCATCAAAGGCAGGAATGCCAAACGTGATCCCTATCGGCATGTGCCAGCTGGTGGATGATGAAACGATCTGGGTCACAGACAACTACTTCCTCAAGACAAGGGAGAACCTCGATGAGAATCCTGTAGCCTCCATCTTTGTATGGGGCCCAGAGGTTGGTGCCTGCTTCCAGATCAAGGGGGATGTCGCGATCAAGACCAGCGGCGAGGACTACGACAAAGCCTATGATGCTGCAAAGGCAAGGGGGGACAAATATCCTGCAAAGGCCCTTATTGTCTTGAAGATCACCGATGTATTCGAATGCATTTCCGGTGGCAATGCCGGAAAGAAGCTCCTCTGAGCACATCCGTTTTATTTATTTGATCTTTAGCTAATGGCAATTTCCTGATTCTGGTCAGGTATGCCATAAGCTTCTTTTTTCAGAATTCATTCTTTTATATAGGCTGGAAGAAGCCAAATTCTGGCTTAATTATCCCACACACAGTCTAAATATGCGATATATTTATATCCATTCGCGCGTTGTAGGTGTACTCATAACAGTAACCAGTCGCTGCGTCCGAATAGTGTAGAGGCCTATCATGGAGCCCTGTCGAGGCTCCGACCCGGGTTCGAATCCCGGTTCGGGCGTTTCATAGATTACCGGCATTTTCGCCGGTAAATCAATCTCTTTTTTGTTGTAATTTTAAACTAAGAACAAAGACCTTGAAAACAGAAGCTTCTGCTGTATATGCGGGAGCATAAGCGAAGCGGGGTGTAAAACGTTTTTAGGGAGGTACTTTGTCAGACCGAAGTCGGATTGGAGTGGCAAAGAATTTTCTTCGCTTTCACTCCCATATAATGTAATTAATTATTAGTAAAAACGAATTGTTGTTTGATTTATATATTAATAAAATTAAAATTTAATAAAATTCATAAGTCAGAGATGATTATTTTTAAGGGATCAAATAAAATCAAAGCTAAGTTCATCTGCCTGTAAGAAATCAAAAATAAAATAAAGTAAATAAAATGATCGAATTATCTTCGATCAACAACTCTTTTTGCTCTTCCTTTAAGCTTATACAATTCAAGTTTACCGGGGCCTTTCAATTTAATATCAACATCCAGATTACCTTCATCATAAAGCCCTTTGGTACCTGTTATAGTAGAGAGGAAACCTTTAAGGAAATTCTCTTCAAGAACAGACCTGTCACAATTTTCAGGGTCGATACATTCCATACTCACCTTCAGAATAGAAACCCCATCCTCATCTTCATAAAGGAAAGCTTCATACTCACCTGTAAGATAGTCCATGTTCTCCCTCTGGAAAACACCTCTTTCAACATCAACACGGTTGAATGGGGATCCGGATATCCAGAATGTTTCAGCCTCCCTTTCCGGAGTGAAGATCCTCATATGTGTCCTTCCACATGAACACTTCTTCCTTGACAGTACAACAGTTGTATCTTCGGTATCATAGTTGATCAGGAGACTTCCACATTTTTCACCCGGGCTCAGCAGAGTGGTCAGTACGATCCTTCCACATTCACCATCCTCAAGGAACTCCTTGCGATATGGGTCATAGACATCAAGGTGGACAAGGTCTTCCGGAACATGGAGACCTTTCTTATCAGTACATTCTCCGCACATTGTTCCCTCGGTACTTCCATAGGTATTATACACCGGACAACCCCATATCTCTTCCAGATAGCTTCTGCTTTCCGGGGCGAAGCTCTCTCCGCCCACTACCAGTTTTTCGATGCTTGTTTCCTTTGGATCTATTCCTTCACTTTCAAGCCTTCTTGCAAGTCTTAAAAGTTTAAACACACTTGCTACTATCCCTGTGGGCTGGTAACTTTCAAGAACACGGTTAGGGAAGACACACTTTCCTTCAGGGATCACAGCCATTCTTATATTGTGTGCAGAGAGTGTCATCGTGTTGGCACCCACGTTCATTCCGTAGGAGGCACACATGATAATTCTGTCCCCATTTCCGAATCCCTGTGAGCTGAAACTGCGGCTGTACTTCTCAGCATAGCGAAGCCAGTCTTCCCAAGTCAGAAAGAAAGCTTTAGGAGTACCACTTGTGCCGCTGGTCTCATGGATCGTAAAGACATCTTCCCAGGCTACACTCTTAAAGTTAAAATCATTTGTCTTAGGAGGCTGGTTGCTCCGTATAAGCTCACCTGAGACCAGCGGCAGTTCCAGTAGGTCTTCATGGTCCCTTATGCTGGATGGCAGGACATCGTTCTGTTCGAACCATTTCCTGTAAAAAGAAGAATGCTTAACAGCATATTCTATGGTATAGCGCAGCTTCTCTTCGACCAATCCATCAAGGTCACCCCTGTCCATGGTCTCTATTTCTTCGTTATAATATTCCCCGCTCAAATTATTAACCCCTTAATTTTAATTATAGTATATTCTTCCCTGAAAGTATTTTAGTTGTTTGATATTACTGATTCCTGAGGAACAGCACACCGAACATAAGTATTGCAACGACAAAACCTGCTACACCCAGGGTTGCGAGGTTACCTTCTGACTGTGCTGCCAGATAAGCCGAACAGACCAGGATAATGGAAAGGAATACATATTTCGCAAGGTTCTCGATCATCCTTTCGTGCTTAATTTCCCTGGTCTTTTCTTCCAGTTTCTCTATACGGTATCCTCTTATCGTTTCAATTACATCATTTACTCCCTGTGGGAGGTTTTTGAATATTTCAAGATATTTGTCACCTTCAAGCAGGAAGTATTCTCCTGCTCTTAATGGTGAATATCTTTTCATCATGACCATCGCGATCAGTTTCTTTGCATCCTCGATAATGTTGAATCCCGGATCAAGTTCCAGGCAGACTCCTTCCACGAGTACCAGAGAACGTTCAAGGGTAGAGAAATCACTTGGGAGTGAAAGATTATACTTCAAAGCAAGGTTTGCATAACTGTCGTTCTGCCTTTCCCCGAGAGAGAAGTTCTGTATAGATATGAGTGTATCAAGATCAACCTTGAACTTGTGTACATTGATCTCTTCCTTATTTATATTAGCGATCTTCAGAAAAGCATCAAAAGCTATGTCGACGTTCTTTTTGTAGATACCATAAAAGAGGTTCAGCATATTCCTTCGAAGGTCTGAATCGATAAGTCCCACTGCCCCGAAATCGATGTAAGCGATACCGTCATCACGAAGAAGGATATTTCCTGAATGAGGGTCCGCATGATAGAAACCGTGAACATATACCTGGTTCAGGTAGCTTGAACTGATGATGTGGGCATATCTGGCTCTAGCCCTTTGATCGGTTGTATCAAGATCCTTTACGAGGGTTCCTTCCATATATTCCATCACAAGGATGCTTTCGGTACAATATTCATCATGTACTTTGGGTATGTGGACTTGCCTTTCAGTCGCAAAGATCTCCTCGAACCTCTTTATGTTGCGTGCTTCGTTGAGCAGATTAACTTCTTTGTTCAGCATGTCCTGAAACTCATCAAGGAAATCATCAATATCGATGTTGTCCCCGAAACCACCGACCTTTTTCATAACAGGTTTAAGATCATTGATAATTGCAAGGTCAACATTGATCTGGTCTATAAGCCCGGGTTTTGCGATCTTGACTGCTACCTTTTTGCCATTTATCTGAGCTTCATATACCTGGGCTATTGATGCGCAGGCAATTGGTTTCATCCTGAAATCATCAAAATTCGAAAGGAATTCTGATACGATCACAGATGAACCAGTTTCTCTGATAGAACACCCGGTACGAAAACCCTCAAGTGAATCGGCCATCTCTTCCAGTTCAAGAGCACGTACCTTGTTCTGGAGTTGGGAAAGTTCCCGTACGTAATCGACTGGCAGCAGATCCGGGCGCTTGCTCATTATCTGTCCCAGTTTTATGAACGTCACTCCAAGGTCTTCGAATGCCAGCCTTAGCTTTGTGGCGTTCTTTTGTCTCTCAACATCTATGTAACAGGTCCCCTTCCTGTTAGAAACATAATTTTGTTGTATATCTTTGTACAAAAGGCTGAACAGGTTATACTTAAAAAAGACCTTTGCAATGGAGAGATACCGTTTTGTCTTTTTGAACATTGATATTATGTATGGATAGTTATAGTAAATAAATAAGAGGGGTATCAAATAGATATAAATTCGTGTATAGTAAACATGAAATTAGTTTTTTCTGCACATCCACATATGCTCTATGCCACCGTCGTCAAAGGTCTCACCAAATTCTTCAAATCCGAAGGACCGGTAGAACCCTCTTGCGTATATCTGTGAGCTCAGGTAGATATCGTTATCACCGGATTCGGTTGCCTTTTTGATCAGTAGTTCCATAAGAAATTGACCAAGCCCGGTTCCGCGATGAGTTTTCAGGACGCATACCCTGCCAATGTAGAACTATCCATTTATCTCATAGAACCTGCCGGTAGCGACAGGAGAACCTTCTGAAAAAATAACAAGGTGTGTGGCATAGCTATCAATATCGTCTATCTCTATATCTTCAGGAATAACCTGCTCATCAATAAAAACAGCTTTTCGGACACTATATGCGTCATCGAAGCCTTCCGTTCCTGTAGTCCACCTGACCTCCATTAACTGACCTCTGGTATTTGTGGTGTCTTTAGTTTGAGTTATCTCTGCTTTTCACCCGGAGGTAGATCAAAGTGATAAGCCCTGCAAGTGTACCTACAGGAAGTCCAACAAATATTGAAAAGAATATTCTTTCCTGAAGCAGGCCCGTAACAGTAACTGTCACTATAGCAAATACAAGTAAAGCTATCAAAAAGTGAATTATTCTCATCATGGTCGTCAAAAAATAAAGTTTGCCGGAAATATACCGGCAACTTATTTAAAGTTTACTCTTGACCACTTAGCACCGGCTTCAAGAATATCCAGATTCATAGGGATAAGTTTTGGCTTGCCTGCAAAAGTATCCTCAATTGCTTCCCTGAACACTTTTTCCGGAAGACGTGTGTCGCCCTGTGCCATGAGAACACCGAGCATGACAGTGTTTGCTGCTTTAACTGAACCTGCATCCTTTGCGATCTGCATTGCAGGTACTGCGATAGCCCGCACTCCTTCAGGAGCCTCGAAATCCCCAATTGTGTCATCATAGAGTATGAGACCGCCTTTCTTCACATCATTTGCAAATTTCTCAAGGGATGGCTGGTTGAGTGCCACAAGCACATCTGATTCGTAAACAACAGGCGAACCAATGGATTCTCCGGAGATGACAACTGAGCAGTTGGATGTTCCACCTCGCTGTTCCGGTCCGTATGAAGGATACCATGAAGCATAGCGCTGGTCACGGCATCCTGCACGCGCAAGTGTAAGTCCCATGCTTAAGACACCCTGTCCGCCGAATCCTGCGATCTTCACAAGTGCCTGGCCAAAATCCGGGTCAGGTACCGAATCAGGGGATGCGCTGCTGTCAAGACTGTAAAGGTCATCGATAGCCTGCTTGGAGAAATCACTATCAGAACGCAGCAATGATTCAGTCTCATCGAAGTTATCTCTGAAGTTCTTCAGAGGGAATTCCTTCTCCATCATCTCATTCACGAACTCAGTGCTCTGCTCGGAGTTCTGCCTGAGGTTGGTCGGACATGTGGAAAGCACTTCTACAAATGCATATCCTTTTCCTTCCTTCTGGACCTCAAGAGCCCTTCTGACAGCTTTTTTTGCCTTCCTGATATGTGATATGTCTGATATTGAAACACGCTCGATGAAGACTGGTGCCTTAAGGTTGTCCAGAAGCTCGCACATATGCATCGGGTATCCTGCAAAGCGTGGATCCCTTCCTTCAGGACATGTGACAGTCTTCTCGCCGATTAGTGTTGTTGGAGCCATCTGACCGCCGGTCATACCATAGACGGTATTGTTCACAAAGAATACCGCCATCTTCTCACCACGGTTGGCTGCCTGCATGGTCTCATTGAGACCGATGGATGCAAGGTCACCGTCACCCTGGTAAGCGATCACAACAGCGTTGTCCTGTGCCCTTGACATCCCGGTTCCTACAGCAGGTGCACGTCCGTGTGCGACCTGAAGGTTTCCACAGTCAAAGTAGTAGTAAGCGAAAACCGCACATCCCACAGGACTGATCATAACACTCCTATCCTGTATGCCGAGATCTTCCATGGCCTCTCCTATCAGCTTGTGTAAAATACCATGTCCGCATCCGGGACAGTAGTGCGTAGCAGATGGTGCAGCACCGCCCTTACGTGGGAACTCAGGGTAAATACCGGATGGTCTTCCAATGATCTTTTCTGCCATTTTTATTCCTCCCTCGCAGCGATTTCTCTTATCTTTTCCATGACCTGGTCCATCGTGATCAGATTTCCGCCCATGCGGTTAACGAGTTCCACATTGCTGCAACCTGTGGCAAGGTATATATCGTCCCTTAACTGCCCGTTGCTCATTTCTACGGAAACTAGGGACTTATCACCTTGATCTGCAATTGCCTTAAGTTCATTCTCCGGGAACGGGAACAATGTTATCGGGCGGAACAGGCCGACCTTGATGCCTTCTCTTCTTGCGATTTCAACTGCTGAACGGCAGATCCTGCTGCTGATCCCATATGATACCAGTACAATGGATGCATCATCCATCATGTATTCCTCGTATTCGACCTCTTTCTCTTTGACGTTCTCGTACTTCTCCTGAAGTTCATAGTTGAAGTCCTCAAGCTGGTCGAAGTCCAGGAAAATTGATGTAACCAGGTTCTTGCGTGTTTCTTTTGTTCCACAAACTGCCCAGGATTCATCAATTAAAGGTTCAACAGCTTCTTCAGGGAACTGGAGTGGCTCGATCATCTGGCCGAGCACACCGTCTGCAAGTACTACTACAGGGTTGCGGTACTTTGTTGAAAGCTCGAATGCTTTTATTGTGAAATCACACATTTCCTGCACAGAGTTCGGTGCGACGACAATGTTGCGATAGTTACCGTGTCCACCACCCTTTACTACCTGTGTATAATCTCCCTGTTCAGGGCCGATGTTACCAAGACCGGGACCTGCTCTCATGATGTCCACGATGACACATGGAAGCTCAGCTCCTGCAAGGTAAGATACACCTTCTTGTTTCAGACTCATTCCGGGACCTGATGAAGCGGTCATTACCCTGTGACCTGCTGACGCTGCACCATATACCATGTTAATTGCAGCCTCTTCGGATTCAGCCTGCACGAACTTCCTTCCAAGCTTCGGGAAAGTCTGTGAAGCTTCGTGGAGGATCTCACTTGCAGGTGTGATAGGATAACCGAAATAACAGTCACATCCTGCGTATAATGCGCCAATGACAACTGCAGAGTTGCCTTTAATCAATTGTGTAGCCATGGATCTCACCTCATTTTTTGGCTTATTCTTCCTTGATCGGGATATGCACAGCAATTGCCAGTGGTTCAGGACAGGTGTAGTAGCAATTACCACAGCCAATGCATCCTTCTCCCGTGTATTCAACATAGTGGTAGCCGCGTTCGTTTATATGTTCGCTCATAAAGAGGACATCCTTTGGGCATGCTGCCACGCATCTTTCACATCCTTTGCACTCAATGATGTTGAGTTCCGGATATGGTTGCATCTTTTCCTTGTTTTCAGACATAATATCAACTCAATGAAAAGACCATGAAGGTCGAAATATCAATTATATTAGATCAAACTATTTTTGATATATTAAATGTAGATTTTTTCAGGAAACCTTCCAGCTCCCTGTCATAAATTGATCAGGCTTTACTGTTTTGATTCCTTGTCGTGATCACGGATCTCGACACGCCTTATCTTACCACTGATGGTCTTTGGAAGCTCATCAACGAATTCCACGGCCCTTGGGTACTTGTAAGGTGCAGTGGCTTTCTTGACATGTTCCTGAAGCTCCTTCTTAAGTTCATCGCTTGCTTCATACCCTTTTGCAAGCACGATGGTTGCCTTGACGATCTGTCCGCGGACAGGATCAGGGACACCGGTAATAGCACATTCAAGTACTGAAGGGTGCTCGATAAGTGCACTTTCGACCTCAAAAGGACCGATCTTGTAACCGGAGCTCTTGATAATATCATCAGACCTTCCGATGAACCAGAAATAACCATCCTCATCCTTCCACGCCATATCACCTGTGTGGTAATAGCCGTCATGCCAGGTCTCAGCGGTCTTCTTCTCATCAGCACGGTATCCTGCAAAAAGACCAACAGGCTTACCTTTGGAAGTATTGATCACGATCTCTCCTTCCTCTCCTGAGTCACAGAGCTTTCCGTCAAGGTTGAGGAGCTGAATGTCATATTCAGGTGATGGTTTGCCCATGGAACCCGGTTTTGGTTCCATCCATGGATAGGTTGCAATGGTCACAATGCTCTCAGTCTGGCCAAAACCTTCCATAAGCTTAAGTCCTGTGAACTCAAGGAACCTCTCATAGACCTCGGGGTTTAGTGGTTCACCAGCGACCACACAGTATTCGAGACTGCTGAAATCATATTGTGAAAGGTCTTCCTTGATAAGGAATCTGTATATGGTAGGTGGTGCACAGAAGGTTGTAACGCCATAACTGCTTGCCTTTTCAAGCATGTTCTTTGCGTTGAAACGCTCATAATCATAGACAAAGACCGCAGTTCCGCAGATCCATTGTCCGTAGAGCTTTCCCCAGACACATTTTGCCCAGCCCGAATCAGCTACTGTAAGGTGCAATCCGTCGTCCATGACGTTCTGCCAGTAATTTGCAGTGATAATATGGCCAAGAGGATAGCTGAAATCATGCTGAACCATCTTTGGCAGGCCGGTAGTTCCTGATGAGAAGTATAAGAGAGAAATATCATCCTTCCTTGTTGCTTCATCACCCTCAGGTCTGCTGAAGTCCTCGGAGGCTTCTTCAATCTCTTTTGTGAAATTGATCCATCCTTCTTTTTCAACATTCAGTACAGCCTTGTGAAGCAGGATGTCCTCGTAACCCTTGTGTGCTTCGTCAATGTAGCCCATGAGACCTTTATCATCAGCACTTACAACCATCTTGATATTTGCAAGCTCGATACGGTATGTTATATCCTTGGTCGTCAGCATATGGGTTGCAGGAAGTGTGACAGCTCCGATCTTGTGGAGTGCAAGGATGCATATCCAGAACTCATATCTGCCCTTGAGGGTCAGCATTACCACATCGCCTCTCTTTATTCCATAATTTCTGAAAAAGTTTGCAGCTTTATCGCTGTATTTTTTCAGTTCTGCGAAATTATAGATAAGTTCTTCACCATCGTCATTGCACCATACAAGAGCTCTTTTCTCAGGCTGTTCCTTTGCGTACCTGTCAACGATATCGTATGCAAAGTTGAAGTTCTCAGGGACCTTTATCTTAAAGTTCTCTTTGAAGTCATCATACGATTCGAATTCTGTACGTGAAACATATTCTTCTAAAAAAGATGACATATTTACACCGTTTTCCTTGTCTTTTAGATCAGATCTCAAATCTCAAATTTGGGTCGAATTTAGTTCTCCAGGCGAAGTATTTCAGACGATCATGGCAAGGAACTTTGCAGGTTTGTCTCCAACTGCTTCCATTACATGATCATAACCTGAATCAAAGTAGATAGAATCTCCTTCTTCAAGGATGATCTCATTGTCATGTATCTTTATCTTCAGTGTGCCTTCAAGCACAAAATCGAACTCCTGCCCCGGGTGCGAGCTCATGGAGTGTTCAGGGTCTGTATTTTCGGGTTCCACCACAACAAGGAATGTTTCTGCCTTTTTGTGTATGAAGTTTGGCCCCAGGTTCTGGTACTTGTAAGCTTTTCTCCTCTCAACAGTAGGTCCCTTGCCTTTTCTGGTGACGGTAAATATATGCATTCGTGGTTCTTCACCTGTCAAAAGCAATGTCATGTCCACTTTAAGGAACTGTGCGATCTCAAAAAGGATGCTGGCAGGAATGTCAGCCTCACCTGTGTCATACTGGTGGTAGGTTTCAACAGGTATGCTAAGAGATTTTGCTATTTCTTCTTCACTGATGTCTGACAACTCACGCAGCTCATGGATGCGTGACGAGATTTCCTTTATTTTTTCCTGCATGATATCAACTTTTATCGGTTACTAAGGAAGATACTTACAAAATAAAATAGAATTTTGAAAGAAACAATATTCAGGCAAGTTAGCTTGATATTGCGTTCCTTTCCTGTATTTTAACAGATAGGAAGTTAAAAAAGGTACTGGGTGTCATGTTAGCATATGACACAATCCAGATTTATCTTATTTCTCTTTGCAGACTCTTTACTCAGAAGGACCAATATCTATCATATATTCAAACGTCTCTGTATTGTGTGGCATGATCTCAAGTGTCCACTCTCCGACAGAACCATCGACATGGTATATTTCAGTATATCCTGTGGATGTGTCCTGGTATACAGCAAGCTGTTCAAGATCCTCACTTACCGGAACCTCGGTTTCGATATAATTGCCGGCAGCTTCTTCCATTGCCTTTCTGTAAATTACAGGAGACTCCTGACCAATACTTACAGAACCGCTGTAACTGGAGCTTAAAAGAACAGGTTTTGCCTCACCATCGTCATTTCTCAATACAACATCGAATGAAGGTGTTGTGGAAGAGATGCTGCTACTTCCATAGTTGTACTCAACTGAGAATACCTTGATGGTTATCGGACCATCAGTCATTGTGTTAAATGTAGTCCTGTAAGCTTCATCAGGCTGCTGCCAGACATCAAAGTTCATATTGATCTTCTGACCCCATTCACTGATCGTCCTGTCTTTGATATTCAGGTTGATAATCCCATTGATACCTCCTTCCGCATCATCCGGTATGCTTATCTTTACCTTAACAATTGCCTTTTCTTCTGCTTCGATAACAGAAGGTGCTGTGATCGTCACATCTTTCTCTTCAAGGGATATCTGTGAACGGTAATACCATTCTTCATCGCTCTCCTCAAACTCTGGGTCGATTGATATCGGTTTATCTGCAACGTTCTTCAGCTTGATCACATATTCGTATTCAGAACCGGCTTCCACACGGTCGCTGATGTGTGAATTGAATACCTGTACATTTGGAGGCAGCCATACGTTCACTGAAAGGTCGAACATTCCGTTATATCCCGGATAAGGAGTGGCAATTTCATCCTCAGGACCACTGAAGAATATATTAGAACTGTAGTGTCCGAGTTCAGCATCCTCAGGAACTGATACTTTGATTGTAAATTCCTGTGTTTTCTCACTCTCTATTTCAGCCTTTGAAGGTGATATGCTGACCCATTCATCATCAAGTTTATCGTCATTGAAGAACTTCGGTACAAGGCGTGGCTCAACGTTTATCGTATCTTTCCCATAATTGTAGAGGGTGACAGTCATTTCATCGGATTCTCCGGGTTTGATTGTAAGATAGGAATATCCCGGATCAATATATAGAGGAACGTTCTCTCTTGTATCTTCCGGATATATCATGTCCTGGTAATAGCCTTCACCAGCTATTTTTTCAGCTATCAGTAAAGGCTCCTCTATTTCCGGTTCGGAGTCCCCGACGGCAACTCCTGCTGCTGTTATGCTGAGTAGCAGCATGCCAAGTGTAACGTACGTGAAGTATTTCTTCATATTGATCTCTCCTTTGTGAGTGCGAATTAATGTTTATTGTAATCGTCTTTTGACATGTTACAATAGAACTTTGACTTATTAAAGAATTGTCTAAACTTCAAATCAATTCGTAGTTATCAGATCAGAAAAAATAGTAGTGGCTTGCTTAAAAAGGCCACTCCAACGATTATTTTATTCTGCTTCTCTTCATCAAAAGTGAGTTCGTAACAACAGAGACCGAGCTCATTGCCATGAAAGCTGCTGCCATTGCAGGAGTAACAAGTACCTGGTGGAAAAACGGATAGAGAACACCTGCTGCAATCGGAATTCCAAGACTGTTGTATCCAAATGCCCAGAACAGGTTCTGCTTTATCTTTCTCATGGTCAGGCGGCTTAAGCGAAGGGAAGCTACAACATCGAGAAGGTCGTTCCTGATAAGCACTATCTCTGCAGACTCCATGGCAACGTCGGTTCCGGCCCCCATGGCGATACCGACCTCGGCCTGTGTAAGTGCAGGAGCATCATTGATACCATCACCTACCATTGCCACGATCCGTCCCTCTCCCTGAAGCTTCTTGATCTCAGCCGCCTTGTCCTCAGGCAGTACCTCTGAAAGGACACGGCTAATACCCGCCTGGGATGCAATGGCCGATGCTGTCCTGCTATTGTCTCCTGTGATCATGACAACTTCAAGTCCAAGTTCCTTAAGCTTTGAAACGGCATCTATGGAGTTCTTCTTTAAGGTGTCTGCCACTGCAACAATGCCGACAGCTTTGCTATCAACAGATACCAGCATGGCGGGCTTTCCTTCCTGTTCAAGTTCCTCGAGCCTCTCGGTAAGGGAAGATGCATCAACATCATTGTCAGCCATGAGCTTACGTGTACCGAGCAGTACCTCCTGCTTTTTGATCATTGCCTTTACACCATGTCCGGGTATGGACTCAAAGGAAGATACATCAAGAACCGGAATATTCCTGTCCACAGCACCGTTCACAATAGCCTCTCCAAGAGGATGCTCTGATCCTTTCTCAGCGGTAGCTGCCAGGGAAAGTATCTCATCTTCTGTGTGTTCTCCAGAAGCGATCACATCAGTCAGTACAGGTTTACCTTCTGTGAGTGTCCCTGTCTTGTCGAACACGATGGTATCGATCTTGCGGCTGATCTCCAGAGCCTCACCTCCTTTGATGAGAATCCCATTTTCTGCTCCCTTTCCGGTACCCACCATTATAGCTACCGGAGTTGCAAGCCCCACAGCACAGGGACAGGATATCACGAGGACTGTGATGCCGATCAGAAGTGAGAACAGGAACGGGCTTGTGATCACGGAATATTGTGCAACATCGAACAGGTTGTATCCCACAAATAACCAGAACAGGAATGAAATAGTTGCTATTATTATTACTGCGACAATAAAACGTCCGGCAACATAATCAGCGATCCTCTGGATAGGTGCTTTGGATGTCTGTGCATCTTCCACCAGCTTGATGATCTGTGAAAGGGCGGTGTCAGCACCTACTTTTGTAGCTTTGAATTTGAATGAGCCGGTTCCGTTAACAGTAGCACCGATCACCTGGTCGCCGGCATTCTTCTCGACAGGAATACTTTCACCGGTGATCATGGATTCGTCTATGGAAGAAGAACCTTCGGTCACGATACCGTCAACAGGCAGTTTCTCTCCGGGCCTGACAACAACAATGTCGTCTTTGACAACGTCCTCCACAGCGACCTCGATCTCCTCGCCATTTCTTATGACCCGGGCCGTCCTTGCCTGAAGACCGATAAGCTTCCTGATAGCCTCGGATGTCCTGCCTCTTGCTTTTGCTTCAAGGTACCGTCCGAATGTTATGAAAGTGATCAGCATAGCAGCCGAATCGAAGAACGTGTGCTGGTATCCCGGCCCGAGGTCGATGAAGCCGGTCACTACGCTGATGGTGTATGCAGCACCTGTACCCGTTGCTATCAACAGGTTCATGTCAGCAGAACCGTGGCGAAGTCCCTTGTAAGCACCTGCGAAGTACTGTCGTCCCGGGAAGGCCATAACTATTGTGGTAAGAATGAAAAGAACGAACCTGTCAGCAAGGATCGGTGGAACAAAGTAAAGGTATTGAGGAAAACCCCCACTCATTCCTCCGAGTATGATCGGTACCGTAAGGACTAATGCTACAAGGAGGTTGTTCCTCTGTCGTGTGATCTCCAGGTCCCTTGATGCCTGTTCACGGTCAACAGGGCTTCCTTCCTTCTTCACGGATGCCGTATAACCAATGTCCTCTATTGCTTTGAGCATGTCCGCTATGGAAACCTTTGATGAGTCATATTCGGCATGCGCACTGGACATCGGGAAGTTCACACTTGCATTGCTCACACCATCAAGTTTCTTCAGAGCACGCTCGATGTTGGCTGCACAGGCTGCACACGTCATACCACCTACATCGAAGTTCACTTCATCCTTCAGGATACCATAACCGGTGTCCACGATGGTCTCTTCAAGTTTGGTGGTATCTGTAAGCTTTGGATCATACTTAACTGAAGCCTTCTCAAGGGGAAGGTTGACAGTTGCTGAAAGGACACCGGGCTGTTTTTTCAATGAATCTTCTATGCGTAATGCACAGGCTGCACACGTCATACCGGTAACTTTCAGGGTTGAATCTGCTGGTTCTGAAGCTTTATCTGTAGCTTCTTCTGCAGGCTCTCCCTCCTTTTTTTCTTCTAAATTCTTCTCGAGAGAATCTTCTACCGGGCTCTCTTCCGGATTTTCCTTATTTCTCGTACCTTCTGAAGAGTCCATCTTGCCTGTTTCATAACCGGCATTTTCAACAGCCTGTAGGATCTCATTAAGGGTCACTTTATCAGGAT
>JBNJIC010000018.1:0-21900 GCA_051749005.1 Halobacteriota archaeon
ACCTTCATTAAGACCAAAAACAGACTCAATTACCATATGCTCTTCATTGTTCGGATCCCTGCTGAAAACTATCCCCGATCGCTCTCCCTCCACAAGTTCCTGCACTATGACAGCCATGGAGCTGTCTTTAATATCAAGTCCCAGTTCTTCCCGATAGAGAATAGCAGCATCAGACCAGAGAGATGCCCAGACCAGTTTAACATGTTCAAGTATTAGGTCAGCCCCTTTTACGTTAACATAGGACTTATGGATCCCTGCAAAGGAAGTATTTGCGGAATCCTCACCAGGAGCTGAAGAACGTACAACTACAGGTACATTCATGTAGTTCTTTTCCACTTCTGAACGGATCTCATTCTCGAGCTCCTCAGGAATAGCGGCACTCAGGAACATATTCTTAAGGCGCAGGGATGTATCCCACATCTCCTCCCACCTCATGTCCCCGAAATCCTTCCTTGCAAATTCAAGCGATATACGGCCTTCCAGACCACTTTGTTTTAAGAACTTCCTGTATCCATCGGTGTTTATGCAGAAATATTCAGGAACCCTGAAACCTCTGGAATGAAGTTGTGATAAAGAGTAAGCTTTGCCTCCGACTGTTTTTTTTAATTCCGGTGTAATCTGATCCATTGGAATTACAGTAGAAGTCATTTTATTTCCATCTCCACAACATTCTGGAAACTGGTTGCAATAATATATTTTTCAACTTCCATCATCATCAGGGCAGATGTGGGAGACTGAAGGAAATCCTTTAAATGAGGCTGCTTTGAAAGATAAAGATCAGAATAAAAAGTATTCTTATCCACTTCTTTTACCATGCCCATTGCATTAACAACAGTTGCTCTTTTAAAATCAAGGACAGTATTAGACCTGTTGTCCATCATAATTGAAGCATAGTGAGAAAATTGAATATTGGAATATTTTCTTGTGAACCTTGGAGTTACAAAGAATATTTTTTTAAGATCCTCAGTTGAAGCAAAAGCTATGAGATTCGTATAGGGACGTCCATCCTTTTCGGTAGCAAGAACTCCGAGATATTGATCATTAAGAATATCCTTTAAGATATCTTCCGGCGCCTTTGAAGTCATCTGAACCTCCCTTTTACATAAAATCCCGTTTTGTTCTTAAGTGTATTTACTTTGATCTTACCTGTGTTTATTGGCTTTTAGTGACCTGATCCTGCTCGGAATAGTCCGGAATAGGAAAATTCATCCAAAAGTCCCTGTCCCGGTCAGGTTCCACTTCATTTTTCAGTTCTTCCGGATATGGGAAGAACAGCCTGGAGAATTCCTCTTTCGAATCACTAAACCTCATAACATAAAGCTTAAGGATCTCAAGTAATGTATCACATG
Source organism: Halobacteriota archaeon (assembly GCA_051749005.1). Classification (GTDB taxonomy): domain Archaea; phylum Halobacteriota; class Methanosarcinia; order Methanosarcinales; family Methanosarcinaceae; genus Methanococcoides. Next base: position 1,350 of record JBNJIC010000018.1, read on the forward strand.
CCAAATGGTTATTAGCATAACTTTTGATCGCGCAGGCAAGGTAATCCCTGTCAACATCGTTAAAAGATGGTGAGGAGATCATATTTGATAAGATCTCATCTGCAATAGCTTTAAAGTCATCAGAGACCGGAGATCTCTGAAAGAGCTGTGGAAGCAGCTTTTCATATTCTGATACAAGCTCATCAAATCCTGAAGAATTATTGTTCTCAACAATTTCATCCAGCTTTGAAAAGAGATCGCTATCATATAATTTAAAAAGAAAACGGTTGTATTTATGGAACAATTCCATTTTTTCAATTGAACCTGACTCCCTTACTGACCTGAGATCTGCAAAAGTGAACAATTTGGTCAGGAAATGGTTCCTTATAATGGTGTTTCTCAGTCGGTCGTCCTCTTCCATTGGATAGTCAGCAAATCGTTTGACGATCTTATCTGCAAAGAATCCTGCCCCGCGGTCGATAACCGAACCCTGTTCTGCTGCAGAGTAGATCTTGATGTTCCGTATCCCGATAGTAGGAGATCCGGATTTGAAAATAAAGCCATCAACAGGCGGAAGATCATTCAGGAAATTGTCTGTGAATTCATCCATATCGTCTGTAAGATCATGATGTGTTTTCGGTTGTATCAGCCGCTTTTCTCCATTTACACGCACTATCCTTATAGTCTCACGTGGAACACCCAGCCCAATATCAACTTCAGGACAAACTTTAATGAAATCCACGAATGGGATCAGGTCACGCACAGTAGGGCAATGGATAAGGCTCCCATTATAACGCACATTGTCAAATTCAAGACATCTGCTTACGACCACACGCGGCTTTGGATAAGTATACATTGGAATCTCATATTCAGACATGTTAACCCCCGGAATGTATTAACTATACTTAAAAATAAGAAAGAGCTCATATTTAAAAAGAGGGGCAGCATATTGCTGCCTTAATTCTGTTTGTTTGCAAAGTAGATCATGTAAAGCGCCGAAAGTCCGACAAGCAGATACACGACCCGCGCAATTATACTATAACCGAAGATCAGGGCCACAAGATTGAAGTCCTGTGAAATTCCGACTAATCCCCAGTTCAAACCACCGATAACTACAAGAGCTATCGCTATCCAGTCTAATGCTGTTTTCTCTACCATAACAAATACCCTCCACTAAATTTACAAAAGTAACTATGTAACACCTTCTATTTATTACTTATGCAACATAATAATTTGAAAAGAATTTATAAACAATATACATGAGGAAGTTAAAAATGACAAACAAATTAATCTCTTAAAAAGGTTAAGGATAAAAAAGAAACAAAATAAAAGAAAAACGGTAAAATAAAAGCTCAATGATCTCTGTTCACAATAGAGGATCTTCATAAGAGACAGTAAAAATCACTCTGGATAGATACACAATAATGATCAAAAAATGTATTTGATTAGTATCTATCCGGCATCAATACACTTAATTTTCCTGCTCGTGCCTTTCAAGCATCTTCTCATAACCATTTACCTATGAGAATTTGATAACTATGTTCTCTGATTCTTTCATATTCACCACCTAATGAATGCTATAAGAATTCTGATGTCCTGCAATATAAGATTTCTTATAAAATATTCCAAATTAAATATATTAAGCGAATAAAACAAGGGGGTGAAACAAGAAAATATTCTGTAGAACTAAAGTTAACCACAATGCTATTATATTTCATTAGTAAATTCCCCTTTATATGGTTATCAAATGGTCGATATTTCTGATCCTACTTTTTGTGATCATGTCCTCATGCATGGGTTGTATAGCAGAAGACAAGGAAACATATCCTGAAGAGAACGAACTGCCTGATATTGAAGAAAATTATGTTGAAGATGCGAAACTGGAAACTCCAGACCGGATCGAGAAATATAATGCAACCCTCAAGAGAACTGCCATACTTAAGCTTGAAAACGGCTATTCCATTAAAGTTCTTGAGATAGATCGAAAAGAAGATCTCACAACATTCTCTTTCAGGAAGGATGAAATTGAATATTCTAAAAAGACGTTATCAACAGGTCAGACGTATAAAGTGAAAGATCCGGATGAAAAAAATGCTGTGTATTCCATCAGACTGGACAAGATCTATGATAGCAGTTTTTCTATTGACCTGACCTATGAAATAAAACCGGAGATCCATCTCGAAACAACACCCATTGACATCGAGCCTGAAACGAAGATTGCGGTTACATTAAGTGATGAATTCATTACACGCAACTATGAATGGGAATACGATAATACTGAGTTCCTGATACAGAATAAATACTACAAAGAAGATTATGAATTGTATTCCGGGAGGAGCAGGAGCAGGGATTATGACCAGTTCGCAAATGATCCTTATGATGACGAACTGATCTCACAGATAACAGGACAAATAAAATACCTGGCATCAAAAGGCGGTTATGGCGAGGATGAAATACCATATATCACAACCGCTTTCGTTCAGTCCCTTCCATATGTAAGCGACAGTGCTTCTGCAGGCTATGATGAATATCCAAGATTTCCTTTCGAGACACTGTACCATGGAGGCGGTGACTGCGAGGATTCATCGATCCTTCTGGCATCACTTCTGCACGAAATGGGATATGAGGTATCACTGGTACTGCTACCTGACCACATGGCAGTAGGTGTTCAGGGGGATGATAGCCTTTCAGGAAATTACTATGAATATAATGGTATCAAATATTTCTATCTCGAAACAACAAATTCCGGGTGGGATGTAGGTGTGATACCAAATGAGTATAGAAATACAGAAGCAATCATAACTCCTATAGGCTATGGATATCCGCAGTTACAGATAGAATTCACAGGAAGCGGAAAAATAATGGCTGCATATACATATGTGGACCTTGATATTGAGGTTATGAACGTTGGTTCTGCGACTGCGGAAGATGTGATAATATATACTTATCTTGAATCCACTGAGGAAGGAATGGCCTGGGATCAGATACAGAGTGAAAAGATCCCGGAAATTGAAGCCGAAGGCGGAATCACTTATTCGGTTACCAACATGAAGGTTCCGGCCGGTCAGGAATATCGTGTAGGAATAATTGCATGGGGTTCAAACGCTAAACAAACGGTTGTTTATAGTGAATGGGTCATTTCCTGAATGTTGACAATCTCATAACAACTTATAAATAGAAAGTGACTTCAAATTTAATTAAATAGTAAAAAGTAGTGTGATAATACAATGGTTTCCTTTACTGTGGATTCCATTGGCAATAATAGATGGTCAATGTTATTTCAAATATAGTAATTGATCAGATATTTTTCTTTTTCAAAGCAAATTACCAAAATTGCAGCCGGGGGAATGGGAATTTCTGAAGATATTATTAAAAACAAAGATCATGAAGAACTTTTCCGGGATTCAGAAAAGAACTACCGTCTGATCTTTGAGAACTCTCCGCTTGGAATTTTCCATTTTGACCATGACGGAAGGATATCACATTGCAATGAAAAGTTCCTTGAGATCATCGGTGCTTCAAAAAAAGATGTTATAGGGTTCAATATGGTAACCTCCATCCGGGATAAAAGAATGAGGGATGCCGTCAAAGCGGCTCTTTCAAGAAGACCTGGCCACTTCGAAGGAAAATACTGCACTGTGATCAGTGGAAAAATAATTTTCATAAAAGCTGATTACAACCCGAATATGTCAGAAGAAGGAGATCTTCTTGGTGGTATTGGTATCTTTGAAGATATCAGCGAACGCAAAAGTACAGAGGAAGCACTAAAGGAATCTGAAAAGAAATATCGCCTGATCTTTGAGAATTCCCCTCTGGGGATTTTCCACTTTGACCAGAATGGAAGGATATCACATTGCAATGAAAAGTTCCTTGAGATCATCGCAGCATCCAGAAAAGACATAATCGGATTTAATATGGTAACTTCCATTCGGGACAAGGAAATGAAGAATGCTGTCAGAACAGCACTCTCTGGAAAACCTGGTCATTATGAGAACGTATACCATTCTGTTATCAGTGGTAAGATCACTCCGATCAAAGCAGAGTACAGCCCTAACCTATCAGAGGACGGTACACTTCTGGGTGGTATCGGTATCTTTGAGGATATCACAAGAAGAAAAGAAGCTGAAGATGCATGGAAGCTGGATGAATACCGTCTGGAAACACTTTTACTACTCAATCAGATGACCGACAGGTCAATGCAGGAGATCATTGATTTTGCCCGTGAGGAAGCTGTGCTTCTTACTCAGAGCAAACTGGGTTATATTGCATTCGTAAACGATGCTGAGAATATCCTGACAATGCATTCATGGTCAGAAAACGCTATGCAGGAATGTAAGATAAAGGATAAACCAAAAATTTATACCCTGAAGAGCACCGGTCTCTGGGGAGAAGCTCTGAGACAACGAAAACCGATTATTACAAATGACTATGATGCTCCAAATCCCTTGAAGAGAGGATATCCGGAAGACCATGTACAGCTAAAACGCCACATGAACATCCCGGTCTTCGATGGTAAGAGAATAGTTGTAGTAGCGGGTGTAGGGAACAAGGATGAAGAATATGATGACCCGGATGTTCGACAGATGACACTGCTTATGGAAGGGATGTGGAGAATTATTCAGAGGAAGCGATCCGAAGAGGCCCTTCAAAAATATGCAGATGAACTTTCAAAGTTGAACAGAGAACTGGAAAAAGCAAACGAAGAACTCAAATCCCTTGATGTAATGAAAAATGAGTTCCTTTCCAATGTAAGTCACGAGCTTAAGACACCACTTGTTTCCATCAAAGGTTATGGAGAGCTTGTCTTTGATGGAACCTTCGGTTCACTCAATGAACAGCAAAAAAAGGCAGTAGATGTAGTTTTGAGGAACTCGGAAAGGCTCAGGCGCCTGATAGAATCTTTATTGTTCATAAGTGAACTGGAATCCAAAGCAATCAAATATCACTTTGAGAAGGTCAGTATCCCCGAGATCATAGAAGATATTGTAAATGACGTCATTTTGCAGATCAAAGAGAAATGCCTTGAATTTGAAAAATCTGTTCCTGAGGATCTCCCCATGATAAATGGAGATTGGGCAAGGCTTTCAGATATGCTGATCAATCTGATCGACAATTCGATCAAATTCACACCTTCAGGAGGGAAGATCTTCCTTAAGGCCTATGAAGAAGAAAACTACCTGCACATCGAAGTTGAAGATACCGGCATAGGAATACCAAAAGAACTGATTCCTAATCTGTTCCAGAGATTTTACCAGATCGATGCCTCGATCAAACGCAAATACGGAGGGACAGGAGTTGGCCTCTACATTTGCAGGAATATAGTTGATGCTCACAAAGGGAAAATATGGATCGAAAGTGAAGAAAGCAAAGGAACTATAGTTCACGTAGTATTACCCAGATAAAGTTGAAACTCAAAGCGTTAATCAAAGAATTCCTTCAGGTCATCGATGTTAAGTGAAATGTCGAATTCCTTGAGCCGGAAAAATTTCTTTGCTCTCATATCATCCTCTTCAAGACGAAGATCGCTTTCCACAAATCCGGCCTTTTCAAGACGTTTTAAGTGAAGATAGAGTACCTGACGCGAAACATTGAGCTCTTTAGAAAGCTCATACACATACCATTCCCTTTCTGAAAGCATATAAAGTAGCTTAAGCCTCAGAGGGTGTGAAATTGCCTCACCTATGGATACCACCTGTTGCATTGTTTTCCCCATAATAAGACCAGCTGAAGGATTAAGTTGATCTTAATATCTCAGATCTCTTCCAGCTTGTCCCTTATCTCCTCTACGGTCTTTTTGATCTCAGCAACATCCTTTTCCATCCTCACAAGCTTCTCATTGTTGTCAGAGCCTCCAAAGCCGGACTTGTTGAGGAAGAAAACTGCAATACCTACGATCAGTAGTATAAGGAGAACTTCCAGAAGAAAATCGAATATGCCAAATGTATTGTAATAGTGCATCATAGTTATTTACAAAATGTTCCTGTTTTCATATTAATCTTTACTAGTATTATCTGACTCACCAGATAGATACAAAAAGGAATTACTCCAGCTTCTTCAATATCCTATACAGTGTCTCACGATTACTTTCCACCTGTTCTTCGATACGAGACAGACGTGAATCGGGATCATTTTTACTATCGCAGGAGCCACTATTGAAAATACAGGATCTGTCGTTGAAAAATGAAGCAACTAACCATATAAGAACTATCAATAAAAGCAAGCTGAATATCATATTAAAACCTCCTGAACCTCCGAATATTCCATAGTCACCATACATTCCATATCCCATCATTTTACCACTTACCTGTCAGAAAAAAATCCCGAAAATCCCCACACGTTTGATGCGATCAGTGGATAATCAGTGGATGTTCCCTGCCAAAGGCGTGTGTGGGGGTTGGGATTCAAAAATTCATGGCAGGGAATCCACATAGCTCATTAATCAGCAACGATACATTCTGGAGTAGCCCATACCAGGACCATGTCCCATTCCATAGCCATGACCGTAGCCGTACATCATGCCATATCCACGACGGGTGTTCGCATAGTCATAGGATTGATCGGGAGTATCCATAACTTCTCCTGTGAATGCATCTATATAAGTGTGCATTACAACTCCATCATCGTTAACATAATCCGCAACCCACCACCTACCCATCTGGTAGATATTCTCCTCCCTCACATCGGCATCGATCTGTTCCCTGGCTATTTCAGATGCATCTTCAATACTTTCGACGGTCAGTTCATAGGAGTCGGAATAGGCAGCTGGCTGGTTATAGTCTGAATATCCCGAGCCATATGCACCATATGCAGGGCATCCGCCCCATCCGGACCCTGGACCTGAACCGTAAGCAGCCTGGACAGTAGCAGTTTGTGTCATCAGGGAGACCATTCCTGCACCTGCAAGAATTATAGCACCCATCAAAAGTGCGTTTGTTATCGTTTTCGTGTTTTCACATCCTTAATTCTATCAAAACTATGTAATTATAGTTTGTATATGTAGCCCATATGTTACACATGTACCTATCGGTATATAAGGATTATGCTTAAAAATATCACAACCATTCAATGGAATTTGAATAAATAGAGATATACCAAAACCAAGCGGATTAATTTGATACAAGAAAGAAATTAAAAGAAGAGAGCTGCTACCATCATTATCGATGGTAGGCATTGGAGCAGCTTAGATTTTACCGACATCAGGCTTTTACAGTAACCCTATCCCCCCTTCCAGGTACACGCAGCCCGATACCAACCGCTATGTAGTATCCTGCATAGGTCAGCACTTCGATAAGTGATGGGTTTCCGTTGTATCCGAACAGGAATTTCATGACAGAACCAAAGGTTCCTTTCTCATCGATGATGTGATTGATATCCCAGACATGCTCCATGACGATCGGAACAACACCTGCTTCCTGAAGCTCATGAGCACCATGTGCTGCCAGTCCTGCTGCAAAGAGTATCAGGAAAATGCTGGTGATCTTGAAGAAGTTGTCCAGACTCGTATGTGACGAGTATTTGAACACAAGATATGCAACAACAATGGAGACGGAAATACCTGCAAATCCTCCATAGAACACAGCATTTGTCTCCGTGTTCATCGCAGCTGCCCCGAGGAAAAGTACTGTCTCGATACCTTCCCTGAATACTGAGAAAAATGCCAGTCCAAAGAGTCCATAGGCCTTCTTTCCTTCGACTTGTTCCTGTATCGTCGTAGAGATATTGTTGCTTTCACGTGCCATCCAGATGATCATGGATGTCAGGATAACCGCTGCCACCAGCATTACGATTCCTTCAAAGAGCCCCTCGTTACGTCCTTCGAATTATATCGCAAGAATGTTGAAAATAACTGCAGTGGCCAGACTCCCAATGATTGCAAGTCCTGTAGCACTATATACGTACTTGTTCAGTTCGGTTCGTCTCGTTTGTACAAGATACGCGAGGATGATCCCCACGATCAGAAAGACTTCAAGCCCTTCCCTGAATGTTATCATAAAACCCGAGAACATTTTTTATCATTCCTATTATTGTTAGGTATTGCTAAAAATTGTAGGAATGATATATTGTAGTTGGTGTTGAGGCAAATATTGAAGAACTGCGGAGATTACGACATGATATTTGATCAAATATCTATGCTCGGATCAAAGTAAATTAAATTAAATTAAAGAGATATTAGGGGACCGATCAGGAATAATTGAATAAATCTTGACCAGCCCTGTATAGTATTATCAAGTTCTCTCAGGAGAACTATTAAATAACCTCAGACCTTCGGGAAGAACTCAATGGCTTGTGCCAGTTCCTTGTGGTCTTTGGCATATTCTGCGATATCCACACCCTTCAGGTAAGCATCACATGCCTGAACAAGTGCTTTTGCTCCTGCCTGGGTCCCTCCGGGATGTGCATGTACACCTGAACCCATGGTTGTGATGAAATCCACATTGCCCATAACATCGATGAAAGGCTTTAGCCTTACAGGATTCAGACCACCGGATACGATCGGACAGCATTTTTTCATGCCTCTCCAGCTGTCATCGTCGAGGATCACGTGATGAGTAAGGTCTTCGTGTACAAGGTCTATAGCATCCTTATCGGAGTCCATGATCTTGGCCCATGACTGTTCGAAGAAGTGGCCTGTGGAATTGAGGTACTGGATATTATGTGCAGCAACTACATCTTCTTCAGGTGTTCCTTTCATCTTACCCACACCGGCTGTACCTGTGTGAATACCTGATGCACCGGCAAGGCGAGCGAACTTGGACAGAACAAGCACTGAAAATCCGATGGGGTTCTCAGGTCTTGTGAAAGCTCCATGGGCTGCCCTGTGGAAGTGCAGGAAAACGTTAGGGTATCGTCTCCTGATTGTCTGGATTGCCATCCAGCCTGCAGTGATACCGTCAATTAGGAATGCATAGCTTCCGGGTTCGAACCCTGCATTGACTATCATCTCACACCTTTCGATCATGGTGTCAAAATCAGCTGCTGATACATTGAATGAGTGGACCTTTTTCTGTCCTGTCTCCTTGACCGCCTTGTCCATGGCCTCCTTTACGTGCATGACCATCTTGTCATAAGGACAGAAGTCCTGGTTTGCCTGAGGCTCGTCGTTCTTGACGAAATCTCCTCCGCCTGCCCAGAAGTCATAGCAGACCTCTGCATACTCTGCAGAAGTGAGCCCCATCTTAGGCTTGACAATGGTACCGAGGATCGGCCTGTCGTAGACATCGAGATATTCCCTCATGTCATCCACAGTAAAGCCGGGACCGTCGTATTGCTCGAGCATGGATGGCGGGAACCAGACGTCCAGCAGCTTCAGTGCTGATATCTCTTTCATTCCCAGGATGTTTCCGACAATGTATGTCAGAATGTTCTGTACATTTCCTCCCCTGTCAAAAAGCCTCCATGGATAAGCAACCCAGATGAGGTTCCTTTCCAGGTCAAGCTGGTAGACCAGAGCATTCATTACCCTGGAGAATTTGGTCTCAGTGTTAACCTTAAAGTTCGTACCTGTGGATGATTCCGCTGCGATCTCAGCGGCTGCCTGCAATATGTTTAATTCTCCCCCGGGAATTAAGTGAAAGACCCCAAGAAGATATTCCCCGTTGGTCGGGTCCGGAAGTTCCAGATTAACATAAGCTGCCTGTTTGGAATCGAGCGATCGGACCAGATCTTCATGAATCGAGCTCATAATAAGAATAGAGACTGCAATCTATTTGAATTTTTGGAATGACATGAAACCTTTCGAGCACAAGAGCAAAAATAAGGAAGTATATAAACTAATGATCTCCCGGAACTTAGATGATAAACAGATCCTGAACAAAATGAAGGAAAAGCCTTAAACCCATAACTTTTCAAATTGTAAATAGATCAAATGCAGGTAAATGGTGAAAATCTGAGCACATCAGGAACAGATGTTCCTGAAACAGGAATGTGCCCCCACTATAATGGGAAAAAGAATCTCAAACTACTTTTCCTGATCATTCTTTTCATAGTCTCATGGTCGATACTTCTATATTATCACTCTCCAGGAGAGATTGTTGAACGGCTTGGAGTACACAATGTTTACATTTTCGTCTTCCTGATGGCAATGATCGGAGGAGTTTCCACATTTACTTCCACTACATTTTACACAGCCATTATAACGATATCCATCGGAGGGGTTAATTCTGTCTGGATCGCATTGTTCGCAAGCATAGGACTCACCTTCGGGGACCTTGTATTCTACTATCTGGGAACTAAAGGAAGGCAATGCATCAATGGAAAATATTCAGGCACTATCTATAGACTGACAAAAAGGATGGAAAGGATAGATGACAGAATCACCATGATGATGATCTTTCTTTACTCTCTTACACCCTTACCAAGTGATGTGATCGCAATCGCACTTGCAATAGTCAGATTCCCTTTCAGAAAAATGATCATTCCTCTGTTCGCGGGCAATTTCACACTCATCGTCCTGCTTGTGGAGCTTTCAAAACTGGGATATAGCCTTATCTGAAATTTATTCGAATACTTGTAGGCGCAGACATAGCACCCTCTGATCCTATACCCTTACAAAATTTCAGAGAAAGTTAGAAGCTTATAGAAGATCATCCAGCCTCACCCCTTTGAATGAGGCCTGAATGTCCTTGGATCCAGCGAGATAGTATTTTCACAGTAACTGCACATAGTCTTCAGGTCGTTGCCTTCCAGAAGGACCTTCTCGACCTCTTCCTGAGGTGTGATATACTGTGTCATTTCCTCCCCGCAGTGAGGACATTTTATTTTGACCCAGTCCAGTTTGGTGAGTTGACGGATATCCTTTATGAGAGCTCCCAGTGCATCCTCATAGGTATCCCTTGAAAAACCGATCGCTGGAAGGTGGTTTATCAGAGACGGTAACTTCTCCCCGTACTCCAGCAATGGTATTACAAGCTGATCCGTCCCCATAGCAAGACCGATCTCTTCGTTCACCTTTGGTGAGAGAATCCCATCCACGGTCAGGATAACTATCACACAATCAGAATGTCGGATTCCAAAGCTGATAAGTTCAGCCTCTGATAGTGACTCGGTCTTCTTGAACACGGAGGAAAAGCTCTCCAGATTCACAGCCCATAAGGTCTGTTCCAGTTCCCGGGCCAGATCAATGTCCGTCCCAGAGTGAGAAATATATACTCTGGTAATCATTATTGTAACCTCCTGAACCTCGCATTTTCAAATGATAATGAAAAAATGATGTTTAGATCAAACCAGAAATCAAATGAGCAGGTGCTAAAGCAAAGATCCATTTGATAATCAGAACCTATGGATCAGTCTTTCTTATCCCGTGGCTTTTTGGTAGGTTCAGGATATGGAACCGGCTCCGGTGCAGGTTCCGGTTCCGGCTCCGGACATGGTATAGGTTCTGGTTGAAGTGATGAATTATTCTCTTTCTTTTGCAAATAACATACCCCCTTATCAATTAATAAATTTGAAATTCCTTCTACTTAAGACTATACATCATCTGGTATCAGAACTTAAGGGTATAGTAAAAGTAAAGGTGCTCCCTGCGCCTTCCTCACTGTGGACCCTGATCTCTCCGCCATGCATTTCAACATACTTCCTGACCAGTGCAAGCCCCAGACCAGTACCACCATATTGTTTTGAGGTTGAAGAATCAGCCTGTCTGAAGGTCTCAAAGATCGCTTCCTGCTTGTCCTCCGGAATACCAATACCGTTATCAGAGACAGCGATCTCCAGCATGTTGTCTTTTTCGGCTGCAGTGATCTGTATACAGCCGTTCTCAGGGGTGAACTTCAGGGAATTGCTCAACAGATTATACATGATCTGTCTCAGCCTTAACCTGTCAGCATAGATCACGATGTTCTCTGAACGAGCCTGATTGGATATCTGAATGTTCTTTTTTTCTGCCAGATGCCTGATCATATCTTCCACTTCAGAAAAAAAGAGAACTGAACTGAACTTTTCAAATTCAAGTTGCATCTTTCCGCTCTCGATCTTTGAAATATCAAGGATGTCATTGATAAGGTCAAGCAGGTGTTTGCCGCTGGTCATTATGTTATCTGAATATTTGATCTCCTTTTCATTCAGGTTACCAAAAGGATTGCTACTTAGCAACTGTGAGAATCCGATTATTGAATTCAGAGGTGTACGTAGTTCATGGCTCATGTTGGCAAGGAACTCTGACTTAATACGACTGGCTTCTTCAGCATTGTTTTTAGCTTCAAGAATCTCTTTTTCGTGCTTTTCACGCTCGCTGATGTCCCTTGAGATCCCAAACATCACTCTTTCATCATTCCATTTCCCGAGGGTCACCCTGGTCTCAACAGATATCCTTTTTCCATCTTTGGAAATAATAGGAATTGAACATGAATCAATATATCCGCAAAGTAATTGGCCTACAACTGATGAGACCTCACCTTTGTTCTCTGCAGGATGGATATCCGTAACTTTCATTGATGTGAGTTCTTCTTCACTGTATCCCAGCTTTGACCTTGCTGACCTGTTTGTCGAAATGATATTCCCTGCTTCATCCACAACAAAGAAGAGATCATTCATTGAATTGAACAGGTTCTCCAGATCGGACTTCTGCCTTCTCAGTGCATCCTGCATCTTTGCCCTTGAAATATATTCTCCTGCAAATGATGCTATACTTTCAAGACCGTTCCTTGTCTGTTCAGGAATGGTTTTGTAAGTGTGGGATGAAAGACTCATGCATGCAATAGCCTTGCCTTCAAAAAGGATAGGAATAGCGGTCATTGATCGTAACCCTTCAGACAGGAAATCTTCAGACAGGCTTCTGATAACATTATCCGATATCATATCAGAATGCTTAATGTATATAGGCCTGCCTTCTCTTATGAGATCTGAGTTCAAAGAACCCTTATCATAATGGCTGCATTGATATACGAACTCTGGGGAAAGTCCGTTATGTACGACCAGGTCGAGGTTTCCATTATCATCTATAAGATAGACCCCCCCAGAATCAATGGATTCGATCATTACCAGATGATCTACAAGAGAGGTCAGAGTGCTTCTAAGATCAGAACTTGTTCCCATATCAATTGAAAGTTCATGCTGGATAGACAGAATTTCTTCGGTAAGCTTCCTTTCTGTGATATCATCGAGAACGAACATTTTTCCATGGACATCCCCGTGTTTATCATAAAGAGGAGTATAATTGACAGAAACCCATTTTGTAACATCAGGCAGCTCTTTCCTGAGCTCGGTTCTGTTCATTTCCTTATCAGTATATTCTAGATCTAAAAGTTCAGGCCAGTAGCCAGGCACTTGTGAAACAGGCTTTCCCATGTCATTTGCAGAAATATCCATATATTCATGAGCAAACTGGTTGATGTCAAGAAGCCTTTCCTTTCTGTCGAGAACAATTACACCTGCAGGCAGATTTTCAAAAAGAAAACTACGTGCAAGTGGGGTAATATCCAGTAATCTGTAACGGAATATTCCTGCGTATACCAGCATTACGCTTAGAATAAAAACAAAAGGAATCGGATCCAGTCCTACCGGGAAAAATCCTGCCAGATAAAGCAGATAGACCGAAAAAGGGAGCACAGCACAGATGATCAGAATTCCCAGTTGCATTCCATATAATGACCTTTTCTGAATCCACATCTTAAAGAAGAGAGCAATGCTGAACAGTATCAGTGTGATGGAATAGAGTTGATTGAACCAGTAATATATTCCAGGTTCAAAGTACAGCCCGAAAAAGGGACCTATGTCATTTATGTAAATAGTTTCGTGGAAAAAAGAATGCATCTCGGTTGTGAAAACAAGAACAAGGGTGATCATAGGTACTATGAACAGAGCGACCATCCTTCCGGTGGTAAGCCATTGCTCCCTACCGGTATAGCTTATAGAGAAAAGCAGCAGGAATGCAGGAATAAGGGATATTCCGATATACTGGAACTTATAGAGGATAAGCGAAGTTTCCAATTCTGTCGAAGCAATTTCAAGAGAATAGAATATCGAATATATAGAAAGAGAGAGCAATAACATTGCAAAATAAGCAATGTATTCAGAGTCCCTGAACTGCCTGATGTAGAGTGCCATTATTATAAGCAATACCCCGGAAGCTATCAAGAAATCAGAATATAAGCCTAAATATATCGTGGTATCACCTGCAGTCAAGGAACTGGTTTCAGCAAACAAAGATTTGATATTATAAATATATGCTTATTCAATAGATAACCCTTTCAAACCTTTGAATCTCCTCAACATTGAGTGGGTAACTTAATATTCATATTCTCCAATTTAATTGCTATGGAAGATAAAGAACTAATTCAGCTTGCATTAGGACTTTCAAGTCCCTGGTACGTAAAAAACATTGATCTTGATGTTTCTGAGAAGAGAATGGATATCTATCTTGATTTTACCAAGGGAACGAAGTTCCCTTGTCCTGTTTGCAACAAACTATGTGATCTCCATGATACCAAAGAAAAAGTGTGGAGACACCTTGATTTTTTCCATCATGAAACATATATTCATGCAAGAGTTCCCCGAACAAAGTGTGAGGAGGATGGTGTAAAACTTGTTGAAGTTCCCTGGACAAGACAAAACACTGGTTTCACATTATTTTTTGAAGCACTGATCGTTGCTATGTCGAAAGAAATGAGTGTTTCTTCAATTGCTGAATTGGTCAACATTAATGAAGATTCTGTCTGGAGAATTCTAGCTCATTATGTTGAAGAAGCAAGAGCAAAGATGGATCTGTCTGGACTTGATACTATCGGAGTAGACGAAATCTCTGTTAAAAAAGATCACAGCTATGTGACTTTATTTTATGACCTAAACAAATCAAGGGTAATTCATATTGAAAATGGGAAGAAAAGAAGTGTTTTCAAGAACTTCAGGGAAGTTCTTTCCAGAAAGATAAATCCTGATAATATCAAGTATATTTCAATGGATATGTATCCTGCTTTTAAAGGTGGGGCAAGAGAATATTTCCCAAATGCTAAGATCGTTTACGATAAGTTCCATATTGTCAAAATGATGAATGATGCGATTGATAAGGTTCGAAGGAAGGAATATCAAACAAATAAAGATCTGGGTAAAACGAGATTCATGTGGTTGAAAAATCCTGAAAATCTATCGGATCGAGAAATAGCTAAGATACGATCGATTAAAGATCTGGATACTAAAACATCGAAAGCTTACAGATTTAAGCTTGGACTTCAACGTCTGTGGGAAATCAAAAATGTAGAAATAGCAAGGGAATATCTCGATAAATGGCATTATTGGGGAACACATAGCAACATCAAGGAAATTATCACATTAGCCAAGATGATAAAAAGGAATTCTCATGGGATAATCGAGTCAATTAAACAAAATATCAGTAATGGTGTTGTTGAAGGATTGAACAACAAAATTAAGACTGCTTTTAAGAGATCATATGGATTGAAGACTGAGAAGTGTAGGAATACAATGATATTCTTGATGGCAGGTAAACTGACTTTACCCACACGATGTTAAAGAGAAACATCAGTTTTAACTTCCCTGCTTTACGGATCTGAAAATGCCAGATTAAAAGTTCAATATAAGTTTAAAGTTTATGAATAAGTCTTAATAGTAATAGATTTAAGTTAATGACTGGGAGTGAATACTATGCAGGAAACATCTAACAATAAATTATACTACGTCCTTATCGCATTGTCGGTAGCTGTGGTTATATTAGCAGCTCTAATATATGCTGGTCCGTTTATAGCCTCCGATCAAAGTACAGAAAGTACTATTTTCATAACAGGAGAAGCACAAAAAAATATTGTACCTGATACTGCTTCATTGAGTATAGGGGTTGTTGTAGATTCGCCAACTGCAAAGGAAGCCTCAGATGAGAATGCTGTACTGATGGATGCTGTCATAAAGGAACTCAAGGATCTTGGTTTGCAGGATCAGGAGATCAAAACATCCTACGTTTCCGTCTATCCTGTCTATAGCTACGATGGTAAACGGACTATTGATGCCTACTCTGCATCCAACAATGTGCAGGTTACCACAAAAAGCCTGGATCGTCTGGGGGAGATAATTGACAGGTCAACAGCTGCAGGTGCCAATCGGATCGGAGGTGTCTCTTTCACAGTATCTGATGAAATGCAAAAAGAACTTCGTGATGAGATGGTCACGGCAGCTGTGAGTGATGCATCATCAAAGGCCGCTCAGCTTGCCGACAGCCTGGATGTAGAGATCGTGGGTGTGAAATCTTCATCCATAAATGAAGGACAGACATATCCGGTATATTATGAAGTACCTGCAATGGCTGAAGATGAAATGGCCAGAACACCAATTGAACTTGGAGAGAACACTGTTTCGTTGTCTGTTCAGGTTACATACATAATCAAGTGAAAATCTAAAACTGCTGAATGGTGACTTTTAGCTATAAAATTACCGGATGGCCTGCTGCAGTAGTTGGTGCCGGTACTTGCTCTAGGACTGCCAACTGGAGTACAGTTGGTAGCCTTCCATGGAAAGAAGACTTTAGTCTGACTGTAGTTCAATAACTTGAGAAAGTCATGGGTGGCTGTCATCCTCCCTAGGTCTTAAAAAAGTTCCATAGTTTGGCAAGGATATATTTTTCTCCATGATGGAAAGGGGTTGCAGTTCTGATTAATTTAAAACCTAATGACACATATTCAGTTATAATTGAAGTTTTCATTATATCCAATACTCTTTCTTATTCAAAGCATCCGCACAAACAAACCTATCTTTACATGTATCAAACGAATCCCGGTTCAACGGTAGATCATCCATGCACCGGCATTTTCTTTCTGAATTTGGAATGATGCAGCAAACCCCATGCTTCCGGCATCCATCTTTGCTCCAGTTGGTACAAGAATCAATGAAAAGCTCTCAGTCCTGACAAAATACTTTTTTCCATAGTTCCCTTCTCGATCAGGTTCATAACAGCAAGATCAACGATGAACCTGAACGGCTCTTGCAGATCCTAGGAAAGACTGTATCTTCAGGATAGCTACAATATGACCTTTCGAGTGACCCTGGATAATACCAGTTGCAAGATTGATATTCTTCATAATCGATTTCGAGTAGTATCTGTATAAAATAAAAAGAGATTATTAAAAAAAATTAAGTAATGGATATTTGGAAAATAACTTTCCAAATATCCATCCAATTCACATTTTCAGCTGTTCCTGTATACCAACAACCTCATTGCTTCCTTATCCGATATGCAATCAATAGAAAACCAACGATCGCAAATATAGCTTCAAATCCTGGAATTCCCTTTTCTTCGGCCGGGGCAGAAGCCTCTATGACTTCCTGCAGGTCTTCATTCATTAGGAGGCAAACACCCAGGAATGCCGGATCATCAGAGTAGTATTCATATAGACTGTTCAACAGTTCATTGGCTTCTACGTCATCATCATCAAGATCTTCGCTCACGACAACTGTAATCAGAGCATACTCTCCGACCCCTCTTATCTCCCCCATCTTTGAAGCAACGGAATCCTTTATTTCTTCATCTGTCAGCCCGACCTTATCCATTTCATGGGTCATTAGAACAAAGAGATCAACATTAGGTGCAATGTCCGCTATACTTGATCTGTCATATGCTGCCGGAATTCCTGCAGTTAATAATATCTTTCCAGCTGTTTTTTCATGGATTGTTTTCAGAAGCTGTGCGTTTTCCTGACACACCTGCTCCAATTCAACAGGATCGCAGGTTTTCAGGCTTATGTATATGCCATCAAATGGTGCCAGCGATTTCGTGTTGTAATCAAGGACTCGCTCAACCGCCCCAATTGAACGTTCGTCGATCCCATCCACAAAATCCTTCTTTTCATCAAGGATCATTGCGTAGACCGTTATGTTATTTTCATGGGCAGACTTTATGAATCTTTCAGAACTCCAGATATTGTTGATGTCCGTTCTCAGGAACACTGTATTTATGCCACCTGTCTTTAGATCATTTATAAGGGAAATCGATCTGTCGTCAGGATAAGGCTCAAAGATAAAGATCGCTTGTTTTCCAACCTCAGAAGCAGGCATATTAATATCTTTTAATATGGGCTGACTGGCCTGTATATCACTTTCCGGCAAGGGGTCAGGCTCTTGTATGACGGTCTCTACTGGCAGGAAAACAGTTGGCTCCTGTGATGTATACTTGCGTACAAATGCATAATCCACAGCCATATATCCCATATTATTTATGGTGCTGGACGTAGTTGAATACAGGTATAATTTCAATTTATTATCCGGGATGTGATCAATTACAGTTTCGTCTTCATTTTCAATATCATAGGAATAATCCATCCTTGTATCTCTTACCCCGTTCTTGAACCATGAAACCTTTTTGAAATTATCCTCCTGATACCATGCAATACCTGATGTATACCATGTCCCCTCCGCAATACCAAGTTCTGTCAGATCTCTTGATTTGAATTTATCGTCATCCCTGGTCAGAGTCCACGAAACCTTACTCTCATTGGCGAGTTCTGTACGAAGGATTATCCTATTTTCGCTTTCATCTTGCGGATCAAGAAGTCCCTGCTCCAGTACCGGACCTATTGGTTCGTTACCAGTGGTAACCTTCATTCTTTTGACAACGAACATTGAGTTAATCCCAAATGAATCCCTGGAAGTTATTTTTGAAAAATCCGTGGGGTGTCTTTTCGAGTTTACCAGGCTGAGGATCCCATTGCCAATTTCAATTTCCCCTCCAGCATTTGTATCTGATCTCCAGTTAGCAATGCTCAAGCGCGATTCGACAAAGTCATCAAAGAAATCGAACGTTGAATCACCATTGCTAATGTCAATAGCATCCGGGTTTCCATAATGAATTGTCATATCTGTCATTTCATTAGCTGGAATAAAAGGAACCTTGACCCATATTATAGCACTCTCTGATCCAGCATCCCATTCTTCGATCCAATGATACAATTGCCTCTCGTTTCTGGAAAATCTGATATCTGAGCCATCCGGATTTGCTTTTGAGAAATTGAAATTTGAAGATTCAAGCAGAATCTGTAGCTGATAATTGGTTAAATTATTACCAGAGTTCTCTTTTATTGTCATTTCTTCAGAATAATTCCATTCTCCTCCCCCTGCATTGGACAGAGCAAGACCTGTACCTGTCATTCCGGTCAAAAGAATTATGGAAATAAGCAGAAATTTGGTTATTTTTCTTTTCACACAACTCACCCATCTTATTTAGTACTTTATTTGATTTATACTATTTGTGTTACTTCGGGTTCTGGCTGAATCCTGAAAAAGAAGTATATGTAGTTCTATGTAATTTCCTCTAAGATATATGCCCTTTATACTTATGAAACTGGAATGATCAAGTTCATAGAAAGAAGTAGAGATCATTTAAATTGCATGGGCTTGAACATTTAAAAGCCCGTTTCTAAAAGCTGTTTGTGATTAGCAGGCTGGAGATCCGGGTAGATCTTCTCAAGTTGTGTCATGGTTTGATCTCATAGCGGATATTAGAGAGTTATCCTGGTTTGTAATCCACCTCAAGTTTACGGTTTCAATTGTAAATGTTCTGAGAAGGTTCAAGGTTTTTAAAACAAAACTCGATAATGCAGTTAAATAACTTGAAAAGGAGGAGGAGGAAGATGAAGCCATCAAGAAACTGGAAGATTTCATAAACTTTCTCAACAACCTGTAAATAGAGGGAATGTTGAGCTCTTCCCTAGATCATGATTTGAGAGATGAAGCGGAGACTAAGATTGCAATGCGTATCACTTATGCCTTATCCTTCATTGCAAGCAACGTTTTTTGGAGAAAGAAAACGTCTTCCAATTCCATTATTACTTTTGTAAAAAGGAGCATTTAAAGTCTAGATTGCACCCTTTAATTCATTTTACCTGACGGGCATACATATGTCGAGAATATGGTGATTTTCCGGATGTTCTTCAGGAGAGTTTAAATAGATTTCATAACTTGCCCGGTACATATCCATATCAATGTTATTTTTTATCAGCCAATCAACGATCATTCCCCATGCAGGACCATATTCATCTGGTCCTGTTAGTTCTGCACGCATCACGACATACTTTCCACCGGGGAGCTTCTGCTTCATGATCTCTCCCTCAACCTCAACGTCCTTGTCTATGGTCATGCATGCATCCAGCTTAAGTTCTTCTGGAGGAGTAACTCCCGGATCATCGTAATAAGCAGACATGAAAAGGGTATTCTGGCTTATCAATTGCTTCGGGCCTGCCCAACTACCCAATTTACCGAACAACTCTGCAAAGACCTCGACATTACCCACATAGTCGCCTACAAAGGAAACGTATGCTACGGTTCTTTCATCCAGCTCTCTTATCTCCGGTTCTTTTATAATTTCCAAATTTAGCACCCACCTTTAATTTCAAACAGTTTTCTGTAATAGGTAGTATAAAAGCACATAGTAAGTGCTATGAAAGTGATGATTGTCACTTACAGTATAAAGGGCTCTGTAGAAATCACCTTCCCAAAAAGATGATGGATTAATTCTCTTGCCTTGGCCAGACAGGAATCCATCACTCAATCCCAAAATTTCACCGACCCTGGTAAATGGTCTATTGTGGATTCACCTTGTGGATGGCCTGTCACCCATTCACCTTGTGGATGGCCTGTCAAA
>JBNJIC010000019.1:0-21609 GCA_051749005.1 Halobacteriota archaeon
CATATATACACCCAGAACTGTCATAATGACACAGCACATGTACGTATTCCATAAACATTATGAAGAATCCTGATAATATAGAAAATACAATTTGTATCAAGGAGGTAAAGAAATGAGTTTAGAAGATATTCTGAAAGCTACTTTTAAGGGAGAAACAACCGAAGTTGGGTGGTACCTCGCAATGTCAAAGTTGGCCGAGCGTGAAGGTCATTTCGATGCAGCTCTCTATTTCCGCCAGATCGCTATGGATGAAGCATGGCATGCCACAGAAGTCGCTGAGATACTGGGTGTTATCAAAGGAACTACGATCGAGAACATCGAGATGATGCTCGAGGGCGAGACAATGGCTGAAAAAGAGAAAGCTGATGCTGCTCGTATTGCACGTGAAGAAGGAAATGAAGAAGCAGAATTGTTCTTTGCAAGAGCATCTCTTGATGAAGCAAGGCACAAGGCAGGTCTTGCAGGCCTTCTCAAAAAGCTGAAGCAGACTGAATAAACCAATATAGTTGATCGGATGTGGGGCCTGTGGCAAAGGATCTGTTGGATAAATGTGCTATACTTCAGCTCTATAAGCAGACCTGTGCCATATTTCCACAAACTCCGGGTGACATTGTAACTCCTGATGAGCTCCAGCGTATAGTGGATGTTGCAAGGAAGTACGATGCTTATACTCTTAAATTTACGATTAATGGGGTTAGGGAAATAGAAAGCCCATTACTTTAGCTATGTGGTGAATCGTACCCCACCTCTTAGTAATCACAATTATTACATAAATGTCAGGCATATGATGCTCATTATGACAACAGAACGATGAAAAGATAGTAAAACAACCGTGTATAATATCGGTTTTCATTTAATATGGTGTCCCAAATATCGTAGAAACGTTTTAGAAAATAAAATAAAAGAACGTTTAAAAGTACGTTTGTTGGGTAAAGCAGATGAAATTGGTATATCCATTGAAAAAAATGGAGATCATGCCTGACCATGTTCATATATTCGTTAAAACAACCCCTACAATGAGTCTTCATTGGATTGTTCAACAATTAAAGGTTATACATCTCGAATTTTAAGAAAGGAATTTTCCGGATTGAGAACCCGACTACCTACATTATGGACACGAAGCTATTATTGTGAATCTGTAGGTCACATCTCAGAAGTAACCGTTAAAAAATACATTGGGGAACAGAAAAACAAAGGATACTCATCTACAAAATCAAACATCATCGAAACTTTTCCGATGAATTGAAGAAGGCTAAAGAGCTAGTTCAATATGTAGTAGAGCATCATACATATTCTGCTAAGTTCAGTTTGAAAGATGTAAAGCATTTCGGTTTAAAATCAATGATAAGCAACCAAATCATTCGCAAATATGGATGTAATAAAAGGATAAAACATGTTAACAAAGTCAAAATGACTATTCCGAATCATGGAATTCAATATGATTAACAGACACAAATTATCCGTATAACAATTGAAACTTGAACTCATTCATGAGATCCCTATTTATTTCGAGACAATTAACCAAATTGAAGTAGATAAGGAGTATCTATATGTTTCTGTAACACACTCGAAGAACTCCGAATATGAAGCGACAAAATGGTTAGGTATAGACCATAACACTACTGGACACGTTAGCTGTCGTGGCGATTCATGATACTGGAAAGATAATGAAGCTCGGTAAATCAGGACAACATATTCATGAAAAATATAAACATTTCCGCAAAAATCTCGAAAAGAGAGGTAAGTACAGAAAGTTGAAACAACTTAAAAATCGTGAAAGTAAAATCTTTCGGGACATAGATTACAAAATTAGTAAAAAGATTGTGGATAATGCCTTTGAAAATGGCTACGGAATTAAACTCGAAGAACTCAAGGGTATCCGTAAGAACAAGAATCAGCAAAATCATTCCGTTATTCCTTGCATTTTTGGTATTTCTATCAGCTTCAAATTATGATAGAATACAGAGCCAAACTACTTTGAGTTCCTATAGCTTATATCGACTCTTCATACACTTCTCAATCATATAGCAGATGTATTCATATAGGGAACAGAAATGACAAAAACTTTCTGTATCCTTCATGTGGACACTTTGAACATGCGGCTTTCAATATCTCATTATCTCCAAACATAGTTCGATTTGCTACAGGAATTGATGTATCAAAGGGGAATACTGGCATCCCCAAAGCGGCAATGACTTGAAAGCAATTATAACCGTAGAATCTCACGCACTTTAGTAGTGGGAGTATGTCAGTGAACTACTGAGACTTTATCATCAGTATTGTTTTATCATTTTTGTTCAAAGCCATTATCTGCATTCCTATTGGAGAACTCTTCGAGCTTGTGAGCTAGCCGGTGTGATATTTCTGAAAGATATACGGTCCCCCATGTGGCTGCAAGCGTGGCTCCTATGATGTTGAAGAGCAAATCTCTCATTGTGTCGTTGATTCCGTTTTGGGTCAGCACTGCTTTATAGCCAAGCTCTGCAGCAAGCTCATCGGTCAGGAATTCCATGATCTCCCATAGTATGCCGGTTGCTATTATGAACAGCAGTATGAAGAGGAACAGCCATCTCGGGGGGATCTCGATATCATCGTAATATATGTCAATAGCCCTAATAATAACATAACCGCCCGCGGCTATAACACTGGCTGAAAGGGCATGTGTGATATTGTCCCATATGGTGATGTATTCATAGAAAGCAAAAGTTCCAAGCGCATGCATGTAGATGGCAAGAGTGATCCATAGTGCCAGCCCCGGGTCAAGGGGTACATTGAACCTATGGGTAATGATGGATGGCAGAAATGTAATTATCAGGCCCAGCATTGCATTCAATGCGCTATGGATATCTTTTGTCACAATACTTGTGATCATCAATATGAACAGGGACACCTGCATTATACTTGTTGCAAGTGCCTGTTTTTCATAAGAAATGCTGAGGAGCTTATGAATTGGTGCAGGTGGGCCGGATAGTAAATGGTTGGGAGTCTGCCTGAACTTTTTCTGTGGGATCCCTATGCTGCTATTATACTCAACTTTTCTGAAATACCAACTGAACAGAAAACCTGAGATTATACCGGCTGCTGTAGAACTCATAAATTCATACATCACTGCTTCGTTTATGGTTTCCTGTGATTGTCCGTCAATCAAAAATGATGTTGCAAAGTTCATGTCCAGCAGCCAGAGAAGCAAATGCCATATCCCTGAAGTAGCAAGCGTGATTGTTACCACTAATAGTATGACAAAATTGTGATGCATACGTACCGGGGTAAACCAGTTTATCTCAGCTGCTGCCAACAGGGCTATGGCAGCCAGCGAAACATAGATGGGTATACTTGTGAGGAAAAAATAATAAGTTGTTGTACTCCCTACGATCGGAACAACAGCTAATAAGATAAAGTACCACGAGGGCATGACAGATAAATTGCGTAACAGAACTGCCGGGGCAATTATGATACAGATAAGGAAGATCATCAGAATGAATGATCTGAGCCTGCCATTCATAAGATTTACAGCGGCAAGCAAAAAGAGCAGCACTACCATCATCCAGCCAAAATAGGAATTGCTTGGTGTGTTATTTAGAATTTTACTTAGTCGATCAGTTTGTTCCATGTTAAACCTGTTTACTGCAGATCGATAAGCCAACCATATAAATCTCATATACAGAGATTTAAGATCAGCTTTTCTTTTTATCATAGATTACAAAAATTATTCCGATATTATTTACTTCCTGGCTGTGACCATTTAAAAGGATCGGCTCCTGATCTGATACGATGGCTATCTGGGGTGAATTAAGCATGATGAATTTATAAGTTAAAAGTTTGTACCAACACTTAAATGGAAATCGAGCATTTAACTTATTGGAGAGTCAAAAATGGTCAGTAAAAATGATAACGAAAATACGGCATCAACAGTAATCCCGGAGGTCCTGGTTATTGCATTGGGTTTAGCTACTACTGTTGTTCTTGTGGCTTATGCGCTTTTCTTATGAGCATCAGGTATGATGTCAAAGTCTAATGTCAAAGATATCTGACTGGTTTCAGATCCTATAAGCTAGAAAAAGAAGGCTCATGAAAGAACCAGAGACTATTTTTAAATTAATATAATGGAATGGGTTGAAGCGATTGCTCACTTCAACGTGCATTCCGTGATCTCATTTCCGATACTTTTTCCCATAAGTAAATCGATGTCTTCCATATCTCTTTCCTGTCCAAGCGACCACATAAGCTTTACCAGAGCAACCTCCGGAAGCATGTCTTCACCTTCGATAGCACCGGCTTTCAGGATATCCCTTCCGGTATCGTAGACCCGGTCGCAGACGCGCCCATTCAGACACTGTGATGTCATTACAACCGGAATGCCTGCCTCTGTAGCGTTTTCGATTTTCGGGATCCAGTCGGTGGAAACATGACCCAGGCCGGTTCCTTCGATAACTATGCCTTTATAACCGGAATCTATATAGTAGGAGATGATGTCCGGGTCGGCACCGGGTACGTATTTTACCAGTGCACACTTTGGTTCAAGTGTAGGTCTGACCTCCAGCTCACGGGTGCCGCGTTTGGTGTATGGTAGGATGGTCTTGATCTTCTTTGTGGAGTAGTCCACGTAGCCGATAGGGTTGGAGTTGATTGAATGGAATGCATTCCTTCTGGATGTGTGCATCTTCCTGACCTTTGTGCCGTAGTGGATTGCACAGCGGTCATCGCAGGCGGAGTCGTGCATGACCACGCATACTTCTGCAATGTCACTGACAGCGACCTTTGTGGCACAGATGGCGTTCATGGCATTATCACTGCTTGGCCTGTCGGCACTGCGCTGGGAGCCCACAAAGACTATTGGGACCGGCGTCCTGATCATGAATGACAGAGCTGCTGCGGAGTACATCATGGTATCTGTACCATGTGCCACGATAATGCCGTCAGCACCGTTCTCGATCTCTTCGGCGACAGCCCGGGCGAGTTCGGTCCAGTATTCGGTCTTCATGTTCTCGGAGAGGATGTTGTAGACGACCCTCCCGCTTATGTTCGCGATCTCTGTGATCTCAGGGATGGCTTCCACGATATCGTCGGCAGAGAACTGGGCAGTGACCGCACCTGTGCGGTAGTCCACTTTACTGGCAATGGTGCCACCGGTGGAGAGGATGGTGACCTTCGGGAGCTTCTTTGATTGCTTTACTTTTCCTTCTGTCGTTTTTTTCGCTGATGCTTTAGGCTGGCCTTTCTCAAGCAGTTTTATTGTTGCACCTTCAGGATCGATTCCTGCATTGTAGCCGCTGACCATCTTTACCACAACATGTTTGGTGGTAGTTGGCATCACAATGCCCTCGTAAACATTCCCGTCCTTC
This sequence comes from Halobacteriota archaeon, assembly GCA_051749005.1. GTDB lineage: Archaea > Halobacteriota > Methanosarcinia > Methanosarcinales > Methanosarcinaceae > Methanococcoides. The sequence goes on from JBNJIC010000019.1 coordinate 5,343, forward strand.
TCTATCCTTATCCTGTCACCAAGTTCAAAATCCATCTTCATCCCTCGTAAATCATATAATCATTATCAATCTGAATAACGTGCAGATCTTCCATTTTTCAGGCGTTTATGCATTCATCTACTACAATGAACAGTGCTTCCATGGCGGTATCAACATTTACCTTCAGTTCTTTGAGACTGTTCTCGTCTCCGGCTGACCTGTCCCTGCAATTGCTGATAAGCTTCTGCATGGTGTCCGGGGATGGTCCGCCTGTGACGGTTCGCTTCCTGACGTTCAGTGTGGGGTCAAGTGCCTCAGTTACCATCTGTTCGGTAAGTCCTCTTCCGCTAAGGCTCTCTCCGATGACATTGTGGGCGACAGCATCGATCTCGCCCAGTGTGGGCTCTCCGCTTCCTCGTGCGAGAACTCCCACGATCTGGTGTGCGGTCCTGAATGGTATATCACATACACGCACCATGGTGTCTGCAAGCTCTGTTGCGGTGGTGAAACCTGCTGTTGCCAGACCTGCCATGTTCTCTTTGTTGATCTTCATGGTCGCGATCATTCCGTTCATAACCCTTACCGATGATCTTGTTGTCTTAAGGGAGCTCCAAATGTTAGGTGTTGCTTCCTGAAGGTCACGGTTATAGCTTAACGGAAGTGCCTTGCAGATGGATATCAGTGACATTAGTGAACCAATTGCAACTCCGCTCTTTCCTCTCAGGAGCTCTGCAGTATCGGGGTTCTTCTTCTGCGGCATAATGGATGAGGTGGAAGCATACCTGTCATCCAGTTCAATGAATGCGAATTCAGAAGTGGACCATATCACCAGTTCTTCGGCCATCTTGCTCAGGTTGATCATCAGGTTTGCAAATACGGATGCTGTCTCTATCAGGAAGTCACGTGAGCTTACGGCATCCATTGAGTTCTCAACGATGCCATCAAAACCGAGGAGTGTTCTTGTCCTTTCCCTGTCAAGGTCAAATCCTGTGGATGCAAAAGCAGCAGCACCAAGAGGGCTCATGTTCACACGGGCATAGCAGTCCCTTGTACGCTCAAAGTCACGACCGATCGCATTTGCATGGGCGGTCAGGTGGTGTGCCAGTGTTGTTGGCTGTGCATGCTGCAGGTGTGTGAATCCCGGCATAAGGGTATCGACATTCTCTGAAGCCACATCGAGCAATGTGTTGCGAAGGGCAAGCAGGTCTTCCATGATAAGTAATATTTCATTCCTTAGGGTGAGCCTGATGCAGGTTGCGACCTCATCATTGCGGGATCTGCCGGAGTGCATACGCCCGCCGATATCTTCGCCGACCATGTCAATGAGTCTTGATTCAAGCGAGATATGAATATCCTCATAGGTATGGTCGAGGTTCTCGATTCCTTCCTCCCTGATCTTCAGGAGACCTTTAAGTATTTCCCGGCAATCCTCTGCCAGTATAACTTTTCTCTCCTTGAGCATGACCGTGTGTGCAAGGTCTACAAGGATATCCGAATTGAATATCCACTTGTCAGCGCTCATTGAGGAGGTGAACTCTATGATCTCTTCATCAGGAACGGAAGCCAGTCGGCCTCTTCTTAAAATATCGCTCATTCAATACCTCGGGATTATCTAATAATTGATTGGTCAGGTTATGTAGCGTGGTATGGCACAAAGAGTTAAAAACGAATCGGTTTCCTTTATAGGTTCCAACTTATTTGCTTAGGAAAGAATCCTCATGCTGGCAAATCCCAAGAGGAACTGATTGACTGACTGATTGGTTGATTTATTGGTCTGATTCGGTTCGGATTGATTTAAATAGAAGGGTTTTGTTCCTGGATCTCTGTCATAGAGGCCTCTGTTCTATTAGGAAGCTGGATGTGGATCTCAGTTCCTTTGTTCTCTCCTTCGCTTTTTGCCCATATCTTTCCGTTATGTGCAGTGACGATCTCCTTGCAGATGTAAAGTCCCAGGCCGGTACCGCCGTATTTGCGTTTGCGTGTGGAATCTATCTGGTAGAAACGGCGGAAGAGCATCGGGATAAGGTCAGGCGGGATTCCGATTCCTGTATCTTTCAGGACGATATGCAGGTATTTCTTCTCTTCTTTAACTGTGAAAATAAGTGTTCCGCCTTCAGGTGTGAACTTGATGGAGTTGTCCACTATATTAGTGAACGTATCTGTGAGCTTATCCTTGTCACCATTTATCATTGGAAGATCTTCAGGGATGTTTTTCTCCACTTTGAGCTCTTTCTGTTCGATCTGTATCTTCAGGTCAAGGATTGTCATGTCGATGAGCTCTCCGATCGATACTGGTTCAAAATTGTATTTAACTGTACCTGATTGGACCCTGCTTATGTACAGAAGTGAATCCACAAGCCTTTTCAGCCTTTCAGCATTTCGGAGTACAGTGGTCTCCACTTCCTTTTGCTTATCGGTCAGTGGCCCCAGGGTTTCATCAGAGATAAGTTCTGTGTAGCCTTTGATGGATGTAAGGGGTGTTTTAAGTTCATGGCTTACGTTGGAAAGGAACTCATCTTTCATCCTGTCCAAGGATTTGAGTTCTTCATTGGCAGCTGCAAGGTCCTGTGCGTATTTGATCATTGCTTCTTCTGCTTCTATGCGTTCCGTGATATCCTCAACGATGCCGATGCCACCCAGCAGTTTTCCGTCATCGGAGATGTTAGGGCTGTAGTCAGCTTTTATAGGGGTTACCTTCCCGCTTAACGGGTTCTTATAATTCCCCTCGTAGTGTCCGGTCTTTCTCGAGAAAACTGCCTTTACGGCTTCTTTCATCTCATCATCATCAACTTCGCTGATCATGTTCATGCCCATGATCCTGTCCCTTGGCACGCCCATGATCTTTGCAATATTGTCATTGCAATGGGTTATTTTCGCATCCTCATCAAAATTGAATATCCCAAGTGGTGAGTTCTCAAAAATGAACCTGTACTTCTTCTCGCTTTCAAGAAGGGCTTCCTCGGCAAGTTTGCGGTCGGTAATGTCGATCATTATACCCTGATAGTAGGATGGTTTATTTTCTTCATCATATCCAAGAAGAGATCTTTCAGCTACCCATCTGACCTCGCCGGATTTTGTAAGTATCCTGTACTCCTTTGAAAAGAACTGTCTGCCTTCAATTTCAAGCTTTGTAACATCATTGCGAACAAAATCGAGGTCATCCGGATGGATTATATCTCCGTATATCATCTTTCCGGATGTGAAATCTTCCGGAGTATAACCGAACTGGGATATGTTATCAGAAACGAATTCCACTGGCCAGTCCTTTTCTGCTGTCCAGAGGAATGCAATCACAGGACTGTTCTTGTAGATATCCTCAAGTTTTTTCTTTGAGCTTAACATATCCCTGAAGGTCTTTTCACGTATCTTTTGTTCCGAGTAACTTTCCACAGTACCTATTATTCCGGAATACTTTCCTTCACTGTTCAGTAGCGGGAAAATATATCCGCTCTGTATGCTGAGCTTTCCTTTTGGGGTCAGAATTGGTAGAGAGTGGTAGCGTGAAGGTTTCAGTGTATCTTTTACACGACATGTAAGCTCCCTGAAATGCGCTTCATCCCCCACGCTGAGCTGTGCCAGTTTCATGAAATAATTCAGGTCCTTTCCAATGATCCTGTCTTTTGGAAGACCTGTTATTTCTTCCATCCCTTCATTGAAATAGATGAACTTGTTGTCGTTATCGACAGCCCATATCCCTTTATACATGCTGTCGAGCAGTTTGTCTGGCAACCCCTTCATAACAATTCCCCTTACGAGACATTTCTTTGTTGTAACTAATGCTGGTGGATAAAGGATGTCGATTTTTTTGAGGATACGATCATATTATGTGGAGCTCCGCTCGAATAGCTACAAATTATCCCATAATTAAATTGATACTGCTCGAATTAATAAGTTTTGGCAGTTTTAACTTAAGGTTCCTCTTCATACCTTTTCAGTTTCACGAAGAAGACAGACCCTTTACCTTCAGGATTGTCTCTTACTCCGACCTCTCCATTATGCAATTCAACAGTCCTTTTTACTATTGCAAGTCCGAGTCCGGATCCTCTTACTCCGGTCTTGTTAACCCGCTTGAAGCGGTCAAAGACGGTAGATTTATGTTCATCCCTGATGCCTTCCCCAAAGTCCGTGACCGTGATCTCTGTGTAGTCCTCTTCTTCATTTATATCAATTATCACTCTGCTCTTTTCAGGGCGGTATTTGATGGCATTTGAGATCAGATTTGTAAAGACGGTTTCAATTATGGGGTTGGCCTGGACATAATGTGGTTCCCGTTTGTTGAATTCGATGTATGTGTCCTTGCTGCTTGCATGTGTTGACAGGATCTCCGTTGAATGCTCAATTATGTCGGTAACGTTCTGCATACTCAGTTCTAGTTCCTCTGAGCTTTCCAGCTTGGCAAATTCAGCAGCAGAGTGTATCATCTCTATGAGGTTATCGTTGTTTTTCAAAATCCTTTCAAGCAATAGTTTTGACTGTTCATCGGTTTCCGTCATCAGTAACAGTTCAGTAAAGCCTTTTATGACTCCTGCAGGGTTAAGCAGGTCGTGGCGCATGATATCAGTGAACATGTCTTTAAGCTCATTGGATTGCTCTAGTTTCCTTGCATACTCCTTAAGCTCCTGCTCTGATATTTCCCGGTCAATGCTTGCTTGTTCCAGTGAAAGTCGTGTTTGTTCGATACCTTCTGTCAGCATTTTGAGGTCGCCGTGTCCGTGGAAATGTACGGTTCTTGAAAAGTCTTCTTTTTCCATTGCTTCCAGTACTTCATTGGACTCAGTGATGATGACATCAAGAAGTTTTGTAAAATAGTTGATCGATTGGGCAAGCTGTTTGAACTCTCCTTCGGTCTCCCCCTGGAAACGGGCACTAAGGTGTCCTTTTGAAAGCTCTTCTGCCACCCTGGTGGTCTCATGTATCGGCACCACAACTCCATCCAGGATGTGGTTGAGACCTTCCGGTATCTTCCTGAAGTCCTGGTCGATATCTGTGTTCGCCCGGATGTTCAGCTCTCCATGGGCTATGGAATCTGCCATTTCCTTGAAATCGTTCACAATATCATCGATGGATGCAGTTACAGTTCTTGAAGCAAGGTAGGCTGCAATGCTTGTGAAGAATATTGATAGTATGCCGATAGCTATCAGTTTATCTCTCAGTGCAAAAGTGCCTTCAAGCATTTCTTCCTTTGGAATTACCAGGAAAAATCCGTAGTTCTTTGACTCGACGGGTTCGTAGAATACAACGACTTCTTCTCCCGTGACAGGGTCTATCGTATCAACATAACCACTTTTCTTGTACTTTATATCCTCTGCTGCTCTGGATAACCCTTTGTTATCATAGTCATAGATCGTTTTATTCCCTATCCAGTCTTTATTGTAAGGCTGGGAAAGTATAAGGCCGGAACTACCGGTCATAATAGCATATCCTGTATCGAATGCTTTGATCTCGCTTACGATCTCATCCATGTATTCAAGTGATACATCGACACCACCGACTCCTACAAAATCCCCGTCCTTTATTATAGGTGAGCCATAACTGACTATGAATACACCTTCATAGAAGTATGGGTCTGTGATAACATCCTCTTTCAGGATCTTTGGGAAAAGGTAGTAATCATAGTTCTCACAATTCTGCAATTGGTCTTTTTTGATGCTTCCATTGATCTTGTGCCAGTATGGTGAGAATCTGCCTGTACTATCGTATCCATCCCGGTTAGCAAATTCAGAATCCATTCCATCGAAAGCATTTGGCTCATAGCATACGTAAGTACCCAGAAGATGCGGGTTATCTTTAAGTATCGCCTGCATAATCCTGTTAACTTCTTCCCTGTCAGATGAATCATATTCACTTAACGTGGAACTGATAGAACGGGCAATTGCAAGGTTGGAACGCATATCTCCATCGAATTTATTGGCATAGCTATTCGTGATCTCAATGGCCTGCTGGTGTGCTAGGTCTTCCTGCACTGAGATCTGGGTTGTGATCGTAATAGAAGTTGTAAGCACCATTACAAGAAGTACTCCTGCAACAGCAGCAAGAACAAGTTTCGATCTGAGTGGGATCTGCATCCAGTTCATGTGGTTCCACTATTTAAAAGCAGATTATGCGATATTAACGTTTCCGAACTGTTTTTATATTCTTAAATAAAATACTTATATTTTTCAAATAAATTTATCTAAACTGCTCATATATGATCAAATTTAAAAAATATCTCTTTATTATTAGTTATTATATTATAATTGAAATGTCCTGAAAAGATTGTTGAATTGTATAGATATCAGGAAATTGATATTATGGGATTTTATCTCTGAACAAAAACAACAATTTGAAAACATTGTACTCTAAAAAATAACTTCTATTTTGCATTTCAGATGTATATGTTGCTTTTTTAGGCAGCTGTATTTTTTGTGGCTGTGGTTTTGCAGTTGTTGGATCAGTAGTTGATAAGGTATCTCAGTTTGCCATTCGATCCTTACCTTTAGTTTTCTGACATTCTTCTGGACGATCTGTTCCATTTCTGGAACACCGTGTTCAGCAGGTATGCAGTTGCCATTACAATTATTATGGTTGCACCTGATGCGATGTCGAAGTAGTATGATAATATAAGTCCGGTTATTGTGAATATTGCTCCGAACAGAATAGAAAGGTAAATCATGATCTTCATGTTGCTTGTGTACTGCCGGCTCAATGCTGCTGGGATCGTAAGGAGGGCTATTACCAGTATCAGTCCGACAACCCGTATCATCACTACAACAGTAAGTGCAATCAGGCACAAAAGTAGGAGATATAGTTTATCGGTAGGTACGCCGGATACTCTGGAGAATTCCTCATCATAGCAAAGTGCCATGAACTCTTTGTAAAGGAAGTACACGGTTCCGATTATGATAACATCAAGTGCCAGCATCAGGTAAATATCAGAACCCGGCACTGTAAGGATATTTCCGAAAAGGTATGTCATAAGATCGGGTGCATATCCGGGCGTCCATCCTATGAATATGATTCCGATCGCCATTCCAAGGGACCAGAGGATTCCTATTATGGTATCTTCAGGTACATCAGATCTTTTGCTGATGGTCCCCATTGTTAGTGCTGAAAAAAGGCTGAACGGTAGGACTCCGAAGATCGGATTTATCCCCAGGAAATAACTTATACCGATACCTCCGAATGAAGCATGCGCAATACCGCCACTTATGAACACGATTTTCTTTACTACAACATAGACACCGATTATCCCGCATGCTATACTTGCCAGCAGTCCGGCAAAGAGAGCATTTCTCATGAACTCGTATTGTATTAGTTCTATCATCTAAGTTCCTCTCAGTGTTTATGCAGTACCCTGTGCGGTACTCCATGTGCGATAAGTTCAACGGGACATCCGTATGACTCGTCAATATCCTCCGGTACAAGCTCCTTGGAGCCGTGGTAGTGAAGTTTTCCGTTAAGGCAGGCGATCTTGTCTACAAGGACTGAGACAGCGCTGAGGTCGTGGGAAACCATAATGATTGTAACTTTTGACTTAAGCTTCTCAAGAAGTTCGTAGAACTCTTTCTGCATCCTGGTATCAATACCTGTTACAGGCTCGTCCAGCAGTAGCACTTTTGGGTCGCTTACCAGGGACCTTGCAATTAAAACTCTTTGGCGTTGCCCTCCGGAAAGTTCTCCGATCTGCCTGTCACGGAAATCGAGCATATCTACGACTTCCAGTGCTTCCTGCGTTGCTTCGCGGTCCTCTTTGCTATACTTGCTGAACATTCTCTTAGTGCCAAGACGTCCCATTAGAACAACTTGCCATACACTAATTGGAAAATCAATGTTCGAGGGTCCGTACTGTGGCACATATCCTATTGTTCGGCGTGCCTTCTCAGGTTTTTTTCCTAGTACTCTGACTTCCCCTTTATGTGGCTTTATCAATCCAAGGATCACTTTCAGCAGGGTACTTTTACCGCCTCCGTTAGGGCCGATGATACCCAGGAAATCACCTTCCTCAACTGTCAGGTTCACATCTTCCAGAACGGTGAGCCTGTCGTATTTTACCCATACGCCCTTAAGATCGATAATTTCTGCCATTCATATTCCTCATTCTTTTGTCATACCCTGCGAAAATGCTCTGGCAATAGTATCAAGGTTATTAATGTAATCTTTTGCCAGTGGATCAACTGTTACGACCTCTCCTCCAATTGCATCTGCAATTGCTTTGGCACTCTGGGTACTGAACTGTGCCTGTACGAATATCACGCTGATGTTCTTTTCCTTAGCTTCATCGATCAACCTTTGCATATCCTTCGGACTTGGTTCCTTTCCTTCTTCTTCAATGGTAATCATGTCAAGTCCGTATTCAGTTGCGAAATAGTTCCAGGAAGGGTGGTATGTCATGAAGCTTCCTCCTTCTTCTCCGAGAGTTTCCCTTATTCTCGAATCAACCTCATCCAGCTCTTTAAGGTAAGCTTCTTTGTTATGTAGATAGGTCTCTTTGTTGTCCGGATCTATCCGGACGAGTCCGAGATATGTGTTCTCGACCATGATCTTTGCATTTATTGGTGTCGTCCATATGTGCGGATCTACTCCCTCGTGATCGTGCTCTTCGTTTTCCGCCGGCTCAACTTCGTGGTTTTCTTCTTCTTCTCCATGTATTTCTATTATTTTTATGCCTTCAGAACAATCAACTATAAACATTTCATTATTCACAGTTTTGATCTTGTCGAGCCAGACCTTCTCAAAAGGTAATCCCGAGCCTACTGTAAAATATGCTTTTGCATCTGCCACTTCCCTGAGCTGCCCGGCAGTAGGTTCGTGGGTGGCAGGACTTGCTCCGGGGGGGATAAGGACAACGACGTTAACTTTGTTTCCTGCAATCTTTTCCACAAATTCCTGTTGTGGTAGTATGCTTACTGCAACTACTATTCTGTCATCTTCACTGACTGCATCCTCGATTGAGTTGTCTGTGCAACCGGAAACGAAGGCAGATGCCAGTAATGTGAAGAGAGTTAAAATTATAATTATATTTTTGTTCATGCTGTCTACCCTGTGGTTTTTTGCGTTATTTTTTGGTATTGTACCAAAAATAAGTGATAATAATTGATTTATTTAAAATATAATGTGGAATACATATATAAATTCCGCTGTTTACCACAGTTTATTTCTTACAAAAAATTTATTTTTTGCCATAGGCCAAACATATACGATGTCACAAAAGCAATTATATATAAATGTATTAATTGTATCATTTTACTAATCCTTTTATGGGTGTAATCATGAAAAAAATGATCTTTCTATCTTTTAATATACTAATTGTATTAGCTCTTGTATTTGTTTCCGGGTGTATTGACTGCTCATCAGAACCTTCATCTGCAGCTGATCTGAAGGGTCTGGATACAATTGCGGAAGACGTCCTGTATCAGGTTTCGACCATTGATGCTTTGCTTGAAGGTCTTTATGGGGGTCAGATGAGCATTGCTGAACTAAAGTTGCATGGTGACACAGGTCTTGGTACCTTTGACTCTCTGGACGGGGAAATGGTCATTATCGATGGTGATGTTTATCAGATAAAGGCAGACGGAATTGTTTATCCTGTGGATGATACAGCAACCACACCATTTGCAGCTGTTACCTATTTTGAATCAGACAGTATCATTGAATTGAATGAAGACATAAACTCTTCAGAAGTTTCTCTTCTAATTGAGGAAATGGTGCCTTCTGAGAATTTGATGTATGCTATCAGAATAGATGGAACCTTTTCGAAGATGACAGTTAGAAGTGTGCCTGCTCAGGAACAACCATTTCCTCTTCTGGTCGATGTGATCGCCGCAGAGCAGGTGGTCTTTGAGCTTGAGGATGTTGAGGGAACTATTGTGGGTTTCTGGTTGCCTTACTATGTTGAAGGCATCAATGTACCCGGATATCATTTCCATTTTATCGATTCAGGCAGGGAAAAAGGCGGTCATGTGCTTTATTATGTAATTCAGGAAGGTACTGTACATGTAGATTACACAACAGGTTTCGAACTTTCACTTCCGGAATCTCCGGATTTTATGAATGCAGATCTTAAACGTGATAAGGGTGATGAGCTTCATACAGTGGAAAAGGATGTTGAATGAGGAGGTACCTGTTTTCCTTTCACCCATGATTTTTAAATAGGTGCGCATCAATAGATGCGCTAGAATAACTAAGAGAAAATTCCAATTAGGACAAGGAGAATATTATGTACGCAGACAGAATCAATGCATTACCCCCTTATTTATTTGCAACAATCGATGAAGCAAAAGCAGAACAGAGAGCAAAAGGTGTCGACGTTATCGACCTCGGTGTGGGCGATCCTGATCAGCCAACCCCATCCCACATTGTCGATTCAATGTGCGAAGCAGTCAGGGATCCTGCAACTCACAGATACCCATCATACACAGGTATGATGGAGTTCAGGGAATCAGTGGCAGACTGGTGCAAGGATTCCCGAGGCCTCGATCTTGATGCTGCAACCGAGACCCTCACACTAATCGGTTCAAAGGAAGGTGTTGCACACATCCCTCTTGCATTCATCAATCCTGGTGATATAGCACTGGTACCTGATCCTGCATATCCTGTTTACAAGATCGGAACACAGTTTGCAGGTGGAGAGTCTCACATCATGCCTCTTCTTGAGGAGAATGGCTTCCTTCCTGACCTCGAGTCAATTCCAAAGGACAAGCTTGCAAGGGCAAAGCTCATGTTCCTGAACTATCCGAACAACCCAACATCTGCAACTGCAGATGTCAAGTACTTCGAAGAAGTTGTCGAGTTCGCAAAAGAGAACGATATTGTAGTAGTTCACGACAACGCTTACTCTGAGATGGTCTATGATGATTACAAGGCACCAAGTTTTCTCAGTGTTGATGGTGCAATGGATGTAGGTATGGAGCTTTACTCCATGTCCAAGACATACAACATGACTGGATGGAGACTTGCATTCGCTGTTGGTAACAAGGATCTGATCACAGGATTCGGAAAGGCAAAGTCCAACATCGATTCCGGTGCATTCGATGCTGTCCAGAGGGCAGGTATTACGGCTCTCTCAAGCTCACAACAGTGTGTTGCAGACATGAACACCATGTATCAGGAGAGAAGGGACGTCCTCCTTAAGGGATTGAGAAGTATCGGTCTTGATGCAAAGGCACCAAAGGCAACCTTCTACATGTGGGTACCAATACCTGATGGGTATGACTCCATCGGATTCTCCAAGCTCCTTCTCGAGGAATCAGGTATCGTAGCAACACCTGGTGTCGGCTTTGGTGAATACGGAGAAGGCTATGTGAGGTTCGCTCTTACACAGTCCGCCGAGCGCCTCGAAGAAGCTGTTGCAAGGATGGAAAAGCTGACCATTTAAGCTCAGGTTTCCTATTTAAGATAGAATTTATTAAAAAATGGAAAATGCTGTCAATATTGGTGGCATCATTTCTTTTTCTTCTTTTTATACTTGTTTTTGAACTCACGGACTGACTTGGGTTCGGAATACAAATCTCTGAACTTAGCAATCAGGTATGTTACTTCAAAAGCGAATTCGGATTGATACGACCACTCCTTATCATGTGGTCAACGATTACAAGTGCCATCATGGCTTCTGCAACAGGAACCATTCTTGGAGGGATCGTTGGATCGTGACGGCCCCTTATGGTGATCTCGGTAGCCTTCATCTCCTCCAGGTTAATTGTTTGCTGGGGTTTTGAGATTGATGGCGTTGGCTTGACAGAAGTGCGGCAAATGATGGGCATTCCTGTGGAAAGTCCTCCCAGTATTCCTCCGGCATTGTTGGTACTGGTAACTACATTTTCGCCTTCCATGGAGAACGGGTCGTTCATCTGGCTGCCTTTAAGATGGGATGCCTCGAAACCTGCACCGATCTCAACGGCCTTGACCGCACCGATGCTCATCATTGCTTTTGCGATATCGGCATCCAGCTTGTCAAATACAGGTTCACCGATACCTGCCGGAACACCGGTTGCAATGATCTCTACCATGCCGCCTATACTTTCATTTTCTGTGCGTGATGCTTCAACCTCCTCGATCATCTTCTCTGCAGCTTCAAGGTCCGCACACCTGACCGGTGTTTTCTCCAGGTTATCTTTGATAATATCAATCGGGAGTGGTCTGGCACATATTGTTCCAAGAGCTATAACATGGGCAACGATATCTATGCCGAATAAGGAAAGGATCTCTTTTGCGATGGCTCCTGCAGCCACTCTGCCAATGGTCTCTCGGGCTGATGAGCGGCCGCCACCACGGTAATCACGGATCCCATATTTTTCCATATAGGGGTAATCTGCATGTCCTGGTCTTGCAACATCCTTGATGTTATCGTAGGATTTTGATATTGCATCCTTATTCCATACTATCATGGAAATTGGTGTCCCTGTGGTCTTTCCTTCGAAAATGCCTGAAAGGATCTCCACACTGTCCGATTCGGAGCGCGGGGTGGAGACCTGGCTCTGTCCCGGACGCCTCCTGTCCAGTTCTTTCTGAATAGTTTGTGGCTCAATAGGAAGTCCTGCGGGAACTCCGTCTACTGTGACTCCCAATGCTTTTCCGTGTGATTCTCCCCAGGTTGTGAGCCTGAACGAGTGGCCAAAGGTATTTCCGGGCATATTGATCTACTTCCATTTGATGTTATTTTATTTTTGTTCCTTTTTTGGGCCGATATGAACCATTACCTCTTCCACACCGTCCAGTTTTCTTTTAAGATTGTCCATTACATTGTGGGCTATGTCATGCGCATCATAAATGGTCATATCCGGATCCACTCTGATGTGAAGGTCAATATGTATATTTCCTTTGCACCCTCTGGTCCTGATCTTATGGCAGTCATAAACTCCATCAATCTCATATGCAATTGAACAGATGCGATCCTCTTCGATCTGGGCAGCATCGCATAATGTGTTGGAACTTTTCATGATTATTTCTATACCCGCCTTGAGGATCAACACTGCTATGATCAGTGATATTATCGGGTCTATTATCGGATATCCTGCTTCAATGGCAATCAGTGCTACAAGTACTGAAAGAGAGACAAAAATATCACTTCTGGTGTGTATGGAGTCTGCAAGCAGTATTTCGCTGTTAAGCTCTTCTCCTTTCCTTCTTTCGTATTCGGTAACCAGCAGATTAATTGCCATAGTACCGATCATGACGATGAAACTTATCCCGGTTACGTTGGGCTGGAGATCCGATGTGAATCTTGATATGGAATTATGTATGATCTCGAAACCTACGAAGATGATCAGCACTGCAATTATAATGGATGCAAGTGTCTCAAACTTCTGGTGTCCGTAAGGGTGGCTTTTGTCCGGAGGTTTTGCTGCCACAAAGATGGCAATTATGCCTACAATATTTGATATGCCGTCAAAAAGGGAATGGTAACCATCGGATTTCATGCTGAGTGTTTCTGTGAGCATACCGTAGACTATCTTTACAAAAGCTACCATAAGATTCAGGACAAGTATGATTGCCAGTATCTGCTGTATCTTTTTCGAGCGCCTGTCCATGATGATCTTCCTATTAGTATCTTTAACAGCTCATATAAAGTTATGTTGAACTTTCAGACATGTTAAATAATTATAACGCGTATGTGCTATTAATACAATATACAGGAAAAATGTATAGTAACATTATAGAAAGACTAACATCATAGGATACCAAAGAGGTTTTATTAATGGTTAAGATCGCAGTTACAGGTAAAGGAGGTGTTGGCAAGACCACCCTTTCCGGTACCCTGGCAAGGCTACTTGCAAGGGATGGTTACGAGGTACTTGCAATTGATGCTGATTCGGACATGAACCTGGCATCTTCACTTGGTATAGATGAACCACCTCGTCCGCTCACTGAGTACAAAGAGATGATCGATGAGCGAGCAGGTGAAGTTGGTGGAATGTTCAAATACAACCCGAAGGTGGATGACGTTGTTGACAAGTTCGGCGTTGTTGGTCCTGATGGCGTAAAGATGCTTGTGATGGGCACTGTGGAGCGCGGAGGAAGCGGCTGTATGTGTCCTGCATCAGCATTCTTAAGAGCACTTCTTCGCCACGTGGTCCTGAAGGACAGCAGTGCACTGATCATGGATATGGAGGCAGGGATCGAGCACCTTGGAAGAGGTACCACTCGTGGTATAGATCTCATGATCATTGTGGTGGAGCCGGGGATGCGCTCCATTGAGACTGCCGGACGCATCAGGGAGCTCGCAGGAGGTATTGGTGTTAAGAACCTTGCTGCAGTTGTCAACAAAGGTACGTCTGCTGATGTCAGGCCTAAACTTGCTGAGCTTGGCATCCCCGTTCTTGGTGAGATCCCGTTCTCACCTGATCTCATGAATGCTGATTTTGAAGGCAAGTCCCCGATAGATGCAGGTAGTGAGAGTATTGCTTCTTTTGTGGAGATCAAGGATAAGATGCTTGAGATGATCGAGAGCTTCAGAAAGGATGAAGAGAACTGAATACTCTCAGGCCGAACCGTTCACCACAAAGGATGGCTCGATAATACGTGAATTGATGCATCCAAGTAACATCGGTAGCCAAAAACAGAGTCTTGCGGAGGCAACCATCCCTGTGGGGTGTAAGACTCTCAAGCATCGGCACCATGAAGCAGAGGAGATCTATCATATAACTGCAGGGATAGGTCTTATGACCCTGGATAATGAGGTTTTTGAAGTAGGTGTGGGAGATTCCATATTGATCGATGCCGGAACAGGCCACAAGATCAAAAATACAGGGAAATCTGAGCTTAAGATCCTATGTTGTTGCTCGCCTGCATATTCACATGAGGATACTGAGCTTATGGAATGATCAGGCGTTCAGGATCTTTCCCATTTCACCTTAATTTTTAAGGAGAAGCTATTCTTTTATTCTTTATCTTTTTTCTTAATTAATCTCTGGAGTATGTAGCCATCAACTTCCCTTCTGCAATTATATGTTCCTGCATTGCCTGTTCAAGCGCTGCTCTTGAGGATCCGGGTTCAAGCTCAAGCATGATGTCCATAACATAAATCCTGAAAAAGTACCTGTGTGTTCCTGAAGGCGGGCATGGTCCCGAATAATCTGTCTTTTTAAAGTAGTTAAGTCCCTGTACTCCCGGCATGGCATTCTCCTTTATGATCGATCCGGGTTCGATGTTCCAAACTATTCAGTGGGTAAATGTTCAAATTGGGGCATCAGGATCATCGACTATTAACACAAGGCTTTCTGTGTTATCGGGTAGGTTTTCGGTAATGATTTCCGGATTGATGTTATCTCCGCCACATGTGTATCTTGAGGGGATTTCCTCATTGTTGTCAAAGGTGCTTGCTGAAATCGTGAAAACATCCTGTTCGGCGTTCTCATTATCTTCGTTCTCTATTATATCAGGCACCAGCTCAGGTTCAGTATCTGTGATTATACAGCCGGATATCGTTAATATCAATATTATGGCATCTAGTGACACGATTATTGAAAATATGTTCATCTCAATTACCCCTGTCCTACATTTCCTTGCATCCTTAATAAACTATATATTGAATAGATGTTTTTCAAATATATTGTTCGAAGCAATACTAACTACTATTCGGGGCAAATGTAGTGAGATTCACAAAAAATATGATGGAATGGTTGCAAAATGGCGAAAAGGCCGGGAGGTTCAGATTGTATCTCCAGTTCGTGGGCCTTGCGATCTTCATATATTTTGGTTCTCAGTCAACGTTTTATGTTGTGCTGCTTTCCATACCTGCAGCCCTTTTGTTGGGTCCGGTCTATTGTGGCTGGATGTGCCCGAGAGGTATGTTCCAGAATTTCATAGGTTCCATGGGGAAATGGGTGCTTGGTAAAAGGTACAACACACTGGTACCAAAATGGATGCATAAGCCCCTATCATCTTTCCGTTATGTTGTATTGCTCTTCCTGCTGACAGCAATGGTTCTGAATCACTTCAGGATCATTGACGATATCATCATGGAATCTGTGGTAATGGATGGTCTTATCGTTATCATGGCCTTCTCTATCTTCCTGTCCTTCTTCGTTGACAGGGCAGCATGCAGGTATTTCTGTAAGGAAGGTGCAGCTGCATCCCTGACGAACCTTGTTAAGATCAGGAAGATCAGGCGTGACAGTTCTCTTTGTAATTCATGCGGGATATGTGACAGAGTGTGTCCTATGTGGATAGATGTTTCAAAAAAGGATGTTGTAAGGGATACTGCCTGCATCAGTTGCATGAAGTGTGTTCATGAATGTCCGGTGGATGCACTAAAGATGGAATGAGCTGGAAATTAAATGTATATATCTTAACACGATATATACATTTAATT
>JBNJIC010000020.1:0-21559 GCA_051749005.1 Halobacteriota archaeon
CCTGGAAGGTAAAGGCTACATCCGGCACATCCATGTCCGAGGTGGATATCAGGGTGGAGGAATATGTGCTTCCTAAGTTCGATCTGGAAACTTCCACCGGGAAGAGCTGGTTCCTTGTGGATGATCCTATTACAGGTACGGTCTCTGCACAGTATTTCTTTGGAAAGGACGTTGAGGGTGACGTCGAGATCGAGGCCATGAGATATGTGGGTGTCTGGGAGGAATATGCCACCTTCAGCGGAACCCTTGAGGGGGGTTCGGTTGAGTTTGAGCTTCCACCCACGGAGTATGTTGCAGGAACTTTTGGTGCAGGCGGACAGGGAAGTGTCATGCTAAATGTTACCGTAACAGATACCGGGGGACACAGTGAGGAAACCACTGAACTGCTGACCATTGCACAGGACCCGCTTTTTCTCCAGATGATACCTGAGTCCGATTCCATAAAGCCGGGAATGCCTCTTCAGGTCCTGATAGTCACAAAGGACCCCGGAGGAGAACCTCTGGAGAAAGACGTTAAGCTCGTTGTGAGCTACATGGATGACAACTACGAATGGGAAGAGCAGGAGCAGGTTGTTGAAACTGAGAACGGCATTGCATTGGTAACGCTTGAGGTACCTGAAGATGCCCTGGAGATGGACATCTCTGCCAGCTCGGAAGGCGTCGAGGCTTCAGATCACCTGAATGCAGTGTACTCCCCGAGTGCAAGCTTCCTGCATCTGAGCCAGGTAAGCGAAGGCACACCCGAGGTTGGGGAGAGCATCGTCTTCAAGGTCTATTCCACCAACAAGGGAACGGTGTTCTATGATGTGTTCGCCAATGGCAGGACCGTATATTCAGCCACAAGCGATGAGGCACAGATAAGCATTCCTGTTACACCGCAGATGAGCCCGACTGCAAAGGTGGTTGCATACATGATCAACCCGAACAATGAGGTGTCCGCCGACAGCCTGCCGTTCGATGTGGAGTTCAGCACACAGGCGAACCTGTCATCGGTATTCGATAAGGAAATTGTGGAGCCAGGTGAGAACGTTTCAGTGGAACTGGATGCAGGCACTCAGTCCATGATCGGCCTTTCCATAGTCGATGAATCGGTCTACGCACTGAGCGAGGGCAGGCTCAACCTGAAGCAGGTCTTCGATGAACTGGAGATAAGGTTCATGGAACCACAGGCAGAAGCTCACCCGGAGTATTACTGGTATCAGGAGACTGCAGGCAGTGTCATTGATGATGCAGGTCTGATCGTTCTGGCATCAGGCGGGCTTGATGTTCCGAAGATCGAAGCCCCTGTTGCAGAACCTGAAATGGTTTTTGCAATGGATGAGATGGCCGAGGAAGAAGCTATGATGGAAGCTCCTGCAGCAGCTCCTATGGAACCTGCTGATGAAGGTTCAGGAGCCACACTTGCAGAACCGGAAAGGGTGCGCCAGTTCTTCCCCGAGACATGGATCTGGATGCCTGATATCATGACGGATGAGAACGGACTCGCATCCCTTGATCTGAACGCACCTGATTCCATCACCACCTGGAGGCTGCATGCAGTGTCCTCCGGTCCGGAAGGTATCGGAATCTCCGAGGCGGGCCTGACAGTATTCCAGGACTTCTTCATAGACCCTGATCTTCCCTATGCTGTCATTCGCGGGGAAGAGTTCCCTGTGCAGGTGCAGGTCTACAACTATCTTGACACGCCTCAGGAAGTACAGCTGACCCTTTCAGGTGCCGAATGGTTCGAGCTGGTGGGTGAGGATGTCGTAAAGGTCATTGTGGACGCTAACAGTGTGACCCATGCAAGTTTCACCATCAGGCCTACGGAGGTTGGTGTCCGGGAAGTGGAGCTGACAGGACAGACTACAGAAAAAGCCGATGCTCTCAGAAAGACGGTGATCGTTGAGGCCGAAGGTGTCACAAGAGAGATCGTGGACAATGGCATTCTCAGGGAGGGTTCCGTTGAACTTGATACAACACTGCCTGTGGACATCGTACCTGATTCCGAAAAGGTGCTGGTGAGCTTTACACCAAGTATTGTGGCACAGACCATAACCGGTGTGGACGATCTTCTGGGCATGCCATACGGCTGTGGTGAGCAGAACATGATGCTGTTCTCAACAGATGTGGAGGTGCTGAAATACCTGAAAGCTACCGGACAGCAGAACCCTGAGATAGAAGCCAAGGCACAGACTTACATTATCACAGGTTACCAGAGGGAGCTGACCTTCCGGCATTCGGACGGAGCCTTCTCCGCATTCGGTGAAAGTGATCCTGAAGGCAGCCTGTGGCTGACAGCATTCGTGCTCTCACAGTTCAGCGGTGCCCGGGATGTCACAACCATTGATGAGAAAGTTCTGAAGGAAGCAGCGGACTGGATCATCTCACACCAGAAAGAGGACGGTTCCTGGGAATCCGTGGGATTCGTTATTCACCAGGACATGATGGGTGGTCTCAGCGGTACCTATGCCCTGACCGCATACGTCACTCTTGCACTCGATGAGTACGGCTATTCAACCCCGGAGGTCCTGAACGTAGCCCTCACATATCTCGAGGACAACCTGGATTCTCAGGATGACCCGTACACTCTTGCAGTTGGAACGCTTGCTCTTGAAAAGCTTGAAAGTGAGAGGGCAGATGAAGCAAGGGAGAAGCTGCTTGCACTGGCAAAGAAGGATGAGAACGGCATGTACTGGGGCTACGATGACGTGATTCCGAAACCCTACGAGTACGGAGGCTATGGAATCTATCCTGTCTCAAGCAAGAACGTTGAGACTACGGCTTATGCAACCCTTGCCCTTATAGAGGCCAATGACCCTGCAGCAAGCTCATCCCTCAAATGGATCGCAGCACAGCGCAATTCCAATGGAGGATTTTCAAGTACCCAGGATACCGTCATGGCGTTCAGAGCACTGATGAAGGCTGCAGCAACTGCAGGAAGGGATATGGATGCTAGCATAACGGTAACCGTAGATGGTGAGGAACTCAAGAATCTCAGGGTCACATCCGAGAATTACGATGTGGTCAACATCATCGAGGTTCCCGAAGGTGTGGAAAGCATCAACATGACCCTGGAGGGAAGCGGTGAGCTCAACTACCAGCTTGTCAGGAAGTTCAATGTGATCCTTCCGGAAGTCATCGAACATGAGGAGATCGAACTTGACGTGAAATACGATTCCACCGATGTGGCTGTTGATGACATCGTCAACGTCGATGTGCGCCTGAAGTACAACGGCATGCCGGGAATCCATGGAGTGGTTGAGTCCAGTGGTATGATGATAGTGGACATTGCGGAGCCTACGGGTTTCACACCGGTCCCCTCGAGCCTTGAGGCGCTCAGGGATGGCGGTACCATCACTCGCTATGAGATCGCAGGCCGCAAGGTCGTTCTCTATATCGATAAGATGATGGCCGGAGAGGAGATGAACTTCTCACTGCAGATGAGGGCCATGTTCCCGGTCAAGGCAATGGTGCAGGAGAGTAGTGCTTACTCATACTACAACCCGGATGTCAGGGCGGAGGCAAAGGGAATGGACATCAATGTAACATGATCTTTCCCTTACTTTCTTTAAGTCAGTAAATTCTGTTTTGATTATTCCAATGCCTTTCTTTTTTTCACTTTTTAAATACACTGAAGTCACTTTTATGTAGACATTAAATAAATTATAATGCATGGCTTAACAATTAAGAGAAGGTTTGGGAAGGACACTCTTAACAGGTTTATCATCAAGATAAGAATACAGAAAGATCAGTATTTGATCCATTTTTCATATTCTCCAAGGAACATGTCAACGATCTCCTCTTTTGTCAGATCTTTAAAATCATATTCTTTCAGGGTACCGGTCCTCAGTACGATCTCTGCTTTCTGAACGCGTGGCTGGTCTTCCTCAGCATGCTGAGGGAATGCGAATTGCATCTTCTGGTAGGTCTTGCCTCTTATCCTAAAGCAGAATTCTTCTATCTCTTCATCCGGGTTGCTCCGGGAAGGAGTGTAAACTATGATGGATGCGTAATTCAGGTTTGGTTCATCCACATCGATGACAACATCTTTTCCGTGTTCTTCAAGCTCTGTCTTCAGATCATGATAAGTTGGAAGTACCACATTTTTAATGAAATCCCTGATGTTCATCCGGGCGAATTTCAAATAGATATCGGATGGAATTCCTTCTCCATCTTCACTTTTAAGTATATTATTCAGCTTCTTTTTCAGCTCACTCACTTCTTGATACCCCCGTTCCTGAAGATGTTGTCTACCAAAATTTTTGTTCTACTAATAGATGTTTCTTCCGGCCTATTTTTATTCATTTTTGTATCTTCAACGAGCTTTGTGCCTTTTATCTCACTTCTGAGTCCTTTTACAATGCTGTAGCACATCAGGACCATGACGATACAGAACGGAAGTGCTGTAGTCAAAGCGGCTGTCTGCAAGGCGAGCAAACCTCCTGTAAGCAGGAGCACAGCGGCCACTGCACCCTGAAGGATAGCCCAGAAGAACCTGAGGCTGACCATAGGCTGTGGATTGCCGTTGGATGAGAGAATAGAAATGACCAGTGAACCGGAATCCGACGATGTAACAAAGAATGTGGTGATGACAATTGTTGCAAGCAAAGAGCTCAGAAGTGGGAATGGAAGTTTTTCCAGAAGGGCGAACAATGCAGTGGGTACACTGGCCTGAACGACCTGGATTATCCCACCGGCTCCGAACATTTCTATATGTATGGCCGTATTTCCAAAAACGATAATCCAGAAAAAGGTAATAAGTGCAGGTGCTATCAGGACACCTCTTATGAACTCCTTTATGGTCCTGCCCTTTGATATACGTGCAATGAACATACCAACGAATGGTGACCATGAGATCCACCATCCCCAGTAGAACATTGTCCACATACTTTGCCACTCTATTCCCTGGTAGGCATCTGTCTGAAAGGTTAGACCTATCAGGTTTTGCATGTAATATCCGATACTCTGCACATAGGAACTGGCAAGGAATACTGTCGGGCCTGTGATGAAAACAAAGAGTATAAGTACAGCTCCAAGACCTACGTTCATCTGGCTCAATATACGTATTCCCCTGTTAAGTCCGGATACCACAGAAGTAGTGGCAAAAATAGTTATGATCGCGATAAGAATGATCTGATTATTTATAGATACCGACATCAGTCCAATATATTCCATACCGGCATTTATCTGCATTACACCAAGACCAAGGGACGTTGCCACACCAAAAAGTGTTCCGAAAATAGCAATTATTTCCACAAGGTTACCGCGGAAACCATAGATCTTGTCTCCGAATATCGGATACATTGTTGACCTTATGGTAAGGGGCATATCATGGCGGTATGAAAAGTAGGCAAGTGAAAGCCCGACTATGATATATATTGCCCAGGCGTGAACACCCCAGTGGAAGAAAGTCAGGTTGACGGCTTCCTTTGCAATGGAAATGTTGTCCATACCGGGATTTCTTGGTTCAACAATGTGCAGTATTGGTTCTGCAACACTATAGAACAGAAGTCCGATGCCCATTCCTGCACTGAAGAGCATTGCAAACCATGTCCTGTTCCTGTATTCCGGAAGATCATCATCTTTTCCAAGCTTTATATTACCAAACGGGCTGAAATAGAGCCATATAACAAAGAAGAGGAAGAATGCTACTGAAACAATATACACCCATCCGAAGTTTGTAACGATTAAATTCTGGATGGTCGCAAAGACACCTCCAACGGAAGATGTAAAAAATATCCCGAGTATAACAAAAACAGATACCAGTGCTGCTGATGTATAGAAAACGGTCTTATTTAGTTTTTCTTCTGCCGGTTCATCCATTGAATACATATCCTCCATATACTTGAGATCATGATATCCGAAATAATTGACCGTTTATCACAATGGATCAGTTTTAGGGGGCTAATGTGTTAAATATCTATATCATTTTCATCCCGGTAGTTGGATGAGAAGTATCTGCAATGCAAAAACAAAAATACCAACAAACTGATAAATTTACCAGACCAATTCAGCGTGGAGCAAGAATGAGCAAACTAACACCTGCAATGAAACAGTACTATGAAGCCAAGAAGCAACATAGTGATGCACTCATCTTCTTCAGGATGGGGGATTTCTATGAATCTTTCGGGGAAGATGCAAAGACCATTGCACAGGAACTTGAGATAACGCTGACTACGCGGGGAAAGAACAAAGAGGGCGAGAAGATGCCTCTTGCGGGGATTCCCTATCATGCCATCGATAACTATCTCCCGCGTCTGATAAAAAAAGGCTACAAGGTAGCCATCTGTGAGCAGCTTGAGGACCCGAAGAAGGCAAAGGGTGTTGTAAAACGCGGGGTTGTCAGGGTAGTAACGCCAGGAACTGCAATTGACAGCTCCATGTTTACAGATTCATCTAACAATTATCTAATGTCCGTTGCAGGCGGAGATGGAAATTACGGGATCTCGTTCCTTGATGTTTCCACAGGCGAGTTCCTGACAACGCAGTTTGCTGATGTGCCTCCATATGACAGGATAGCCAGTGAGGCTGCGAGGATGAGACCCTCGGAATGCATCTTGCCTCCTGAATTGTATTCTGATATTCATGTCCTTGAAAGACTTAAAGAGCTCAGGATCGTGGTGCATGAGTTCGTTGAAGAGGCATTTGATATTCTGATCTCTGAAAACAGGCTCAAAGAGCATTTCAGGGTCTCAACCCTTGAAGGTATGGGCTGCAAGGGCCTGGTCTATGCGATATCCTCTGCAGGGGCTGCTCTTGACTATGCGGTGTCAACACAGATGAGGGAACTCGGGCATGTGAGTGAGCTGAAGACTTATTCCGATTCCGAGTTCATGGTGCTGGATTCTATAACCCTGAGGAACCTCGAGATCGTGAAGAACGTGCGCGGGGAAGGTAATGATACATCTATACTGAAAGTGCTGGATGATACCAAAACACCGATGGGTGGCAGGTTGCTCCAGAAATGGCTTCTGAAGCCGCTTATAGATGTGGATGCCATCAACTCCCGCCTTGATGCCGTGGAGGCGCTGACGAACGATACCATGCTACGTTTCGATATCAGATCACATCTTTCCTTTGTAAAGGACATCGAGCGCATGATCGCAAGGATCATGTATGGTAATTCCAATGCACGTGACCTTATAGCACTGAAACGGTCCCTTGAAGCAGTTCCTATGATTATGGAAAGTCTTGAAACCGATGATCTCTGTGAGATGCTTAAAGGCATCAGGAATGGGCTTCTGGGATTTGAGCAGCTTGACAGCATCGTGGAACTGATAGACAGTTCCATAGTTGAGGAACCTCCGGTAAGTGTCAGGGAAGGAGGGATGGTAAAAGCAGGCTATGAAGAGGCTCTGGATGAGCTGAAGGAAATGTCCAGCGGGGGCAAGTCATGGATAGCCTCATTCCAGCAGAAAGAGCGTGATCGGACCGGTATCAAGTCACTCAAAGTTGGTTACAACAAGGTGTTTGGCTATTACATCGAGGTCACAAAAGCGAACATCTCGCAGGTCCCTGATGATTACATACGCAAGCAGACCATGAGGAATGCGGAAAGGTTCTACACCCCTGAACTGAAGGAGTGGGAAAATGTCATCCTTTCTGCGGATGAGAAGATCACGGCTCTGGAGTATGAGATATTTTCCAATATTACTTCCACAGTTGCTTCAAATTCAGCACAGCTGCAGACCATTGCAGGTCTGATAGGGCAGCTGGACTGTGTTACAAGTCTTGCAGAGGTCTCTGTGAACAACAATTTCGTCAGGCCCAACATCACGTCTGATTGCAGGATACTGATACGCGAGGGCAGGCATCCGGTTGTAGAGAGGTCAGTACCCGGTGGTTTTGTTCCCAATGATGTGGAAATGGACTGCGTGGAGAACCAGTTCCTTTTGATAACGGGGCCCAACATGGCAGGTAAGTCCACTTATATGCGTCAGGTTTCACTGATTGTAATAATGGCACAGGCGGGTTCATTTGTCCCTGCATCCCATGCATCTGTCGGTATTGTGGACAGGGTGTTCACAAGGGTAGGTGCCTTTGATGATCTTGCAAGCGGGCAGAGTACCTTCATGGTGGAGATGGTGGAGCTTGCCAACATCCTGAACAACGCCACTCCGAAAAGCCTTGTCCTGCTCGATGAGATCGGCAGGGGTACTAGTACCTATGACGGTTACAGTATCGCAAAGGCAGTGGTCGAGTATATTCACAACAAAGGGCGTGTGGGCGTACGCTCACTTTTTGCCACTCATTACCACCAGCTTACCAACATTTCATCCGACCTGAAAAGGGTGAAGAACTATCACATTGCGGTGAAAGAGGATGGCGATGATCTTGTGTTCCTGCGCAAGATCGTTCCCGGTGCCACGGACAAGAGCTATGGGATACATGTAGCCCGGCTTGCAGGTGTGCCTCATAAGGTCACTCTGCGGGCACGGGAGATACTGCAGGATATCGAGGACGAGAGCTCTATCAGCAAAGAGAGCAGCTCAAAGGGTGGTAAAAGGAGGAAGTCTGCACAATACACGCAGCTGATGCTTTTCGATCCGGAGGGTTCGGTTCCTGCAGGGAAGGATCCTGTGGTCGAGGAACTTGAAAAACTTGACATCAACAGCATGACGCCTCTGGATGCACTGAACAAGCTCCATGAGCTCCAGAAGAAGATGGGAAATAAAACGGAGGGATGATATGGCAGAGGAGAATGGTAACAGTATCCGTGTGCTGGATGAGGCTACCATCAATAAAATAGCTGCAGGCGAGGTCGTTGAGCGCCCTGCATCTGTGGTGAAAGAGCTTCTGGATAATTCAATTGATGCGGAAGCTACTGAAGTTCGAGTGGAAGTGAAGGGGGACGGAACGGATCTGATCACGGTTACTGACAACGGGAAAGGGATGTCCCGGGAGGATTCCACACTTGCGTTCACAAAGCACGCCACCAGCAAGATAGGTAATATCTCTGATCTCGAAAAGGTACTTACTCTCGGATTCAGGGGTGAGGCTCTCTCTTCCATTGCAGCAGTTGCAAAAGTCTACCTGACAACCCGTGAAAAGGGCAGTATCTCCGGAACAAAGGTTGTTGTAAGTGGTGGTACGATCGTGAACGTGCTGGAGGTCGGTACTGCTCCGGGAACCACCATTGCAGTGGAATCACTGTTCTATAATACACCTGCCAGGAAGAAGTACCTTAAAAGCAGGCGTACCGAGCTTTCTCATATTACTGATGTTGTCACAAGACATGCTATTGGTCATCCCGGGATCTCATTTACACTCATAAGTGATGGCAAGATACTGGTGCGATCACCAACCTCGGGCGATATATTTGACAGCATCGTTTACCTGCTTGGAAGTGAATCCGCAAAGAAGCTCATACCTGTGGAGTTCGAGTCGGATATCGTGAAAATAAATGGTTATATCTCAAAACCAGAGCTGAGTCGAAGTGGAACAGACCAGCAATACTTTTTCATAAACGGTAGAGCCATATCTTCAAAGAATATCAGTAATGCGGTCAGGCTCGGCTATTATAATCTCATGCCAAAGGGCCGCTTCCCGGTGGCTGTTCTTGATCTGGAACTTGATCTCAGCGAGGTTGACATCAATGTGCATCCTGCCAAAAGGTATGTGAGGATGAGCCATGAGCGAGAGGTCTGTGATTCAGTTACTCTTGCTGTTGAAAATGCATTGAAGTCCGAGCAGCTGGTGCCTGAGATCAATTTGCCGGATAAAAAGCCGGTACAGGCTGTTTTTGTGGAAAGGAACGAAGAGATCGCTGAAGAGGAACGTGAAACTGTCTTTGAAGAGTCCCCTCAGGTAAAAGTTCCTGTTACTAAGGAAAACCCCCTTCCTCTGGTAAAGGAAAAGGAAGAGGCCTACCATTTTACACCGAGAGATACGGAAAAACGATTAAAGCGTTCTGAAAGGACACTGGCAAATATCCCTAAGAAACCTGAGAGGGCACCTACGGGTCTTGAAAGGGCAAGGATCGTGGGTCAGATCAATGAGCTCTATATTATAGTGGAGCTGGATGATGGACTTGTTATCGTTGACCAGCATGCTGCGCATGAGAGGGTTATGTATGAACAAATCTGTGATACCAGTAGCTCCGGCTGGCAGGAACTGATCACACCTGTTACGCTTGACCTGACTTCAAGAGAAAAGGTCCTGCTTGAAGAATATATACCATACCTTGAGGAAATGGGTTTTGCTATCTCCGAATTTGGTCCGAACAGCTATGTTGTTACCACTGTCCCGTCACTGCTCGGGAAGATGGAGAACACCGAACTGGTACACGATATAATCATAGAGCTGCTGTCCACAGGCAGGGTGAAGAATGATATCGGAATGTTCGATAACCTCTGCAAGACCATGGCATGCCGTGCAGCGATAAAGGCCGGCGCTACATGCAGTACAGAGCAGATGGAAAGTCTTCTGAAACAGCTGGACATGACAGAGAATCCTTACACCTGCCCGCACGGTCGTCCTACGATGATCTCTTTTACCAGGGCAGAACTTGACAAACTGTTCAAGAGGACAGGATAAGTTAGCTCATTAGTCGGTAAGTTTATAAATATCAGATATTGAATAACTGGCAATGTCAATTATCGATCCTGTTAACAAATCAAAGATCCCGGAAGAGTGGATCAATAAATCAACAATGCCCCGCGATGAGCTTTTGGAAGGAATAAAGAGCGGGATGCTGGTGGTTCTTAGTGACGGTTCGGTCCTCAGGCGGGGCTATACCACAGGGACCACTGCCACCGTCGCTGCCAAAGCAGCAGTCCTGTCCCTCAGGAAGGATGTGGACAGGGTCTCAGTACCCACACCTGTAGGACTTCGTGCTGTCATGGATGTCAGGGCAAAGGACGGCCATGCGGTTGCTGTTAAGCTTAAAAACGATCATGAATCTGATATCACACGAGGCCTTGAGTTCGAGGCAAAGGCAGCAGAGTCCGATAAGATCAATATCACTGCCGGTGAGGGTATAGGTATTGTTACAAGAGGTGGCCTGCAGTCAAAGAAGGGCTATCCTGCCATCAATCCAAAACCAATGCAGCAGATTAAGGACGCTGTTGAAGAGGCTGTGGAAGAGATCGGCATCAAAGGCGTTGATGTGGAGATATTTCTACCCAGAGGCTCTGAGATCGCAAAGCAGACCCTGAACAGCCGTATCGGTGTTGAGGGCGGTATCTCGATCCTCGGGACCACAGGTTTTGTTGAGCCCTGGAACGATCATCTCGGTGAGATGAAGAGCGATCTCGTACGTGATGCTTCAAAGGTTGTGCTGACCACCGGTCGCATAGGTATCAGGTATTCTACAATGCTGTTCCCTGACCACACAGTAGTGCTTGCAGGAAGCCGCATTTCCGAATTCCTGGCTTCCACAAACGGCGAAGTGGCTATTTGTGGCCTGCCGGGTCTGATCCTTAAATGGGGAGATCCTGATATACTCAAGGACAGCGTTTATGCAACGGTCTCAGAGATGATCGAAGTGGAACCTGAAGGCGAGCACATCAAACGTGCATTTGCCAAAACAGTGGAGAAAGGCAAAGGTGCACGCATTGTAGTAGTTGACAGGGACGGGACCGTCCTCATGGACAGCGGGGAAAAAGAATGATAATAGCAGGGGTCGGTGTCGGACCGAACATGTTGACACTGGAGGCTATCGAAGCCATACGCAATGCTTCAGTAGTCTATGGATCGAAGCGTTCCCTTGAGCTTGCAGAACCTTACATTGAATGTGAGGCAAAGATCATCAGGAACTATAAGGCTCTGCACGAGCTTCCTGATGACGCTGTGGTTCTTTCCACAGGTGATCCCATGTTCTCAGGGCTTGGCAAGTTTGCCGGAGAAGGTGACAGGATCATTCCGGGAATCTCTTCTATTCAGGTCGCATGCTCCCGATTGGGTGTCAGCATGTCCAATATAGCTGCAATAACGGCACATGGACGTGATCCTGCACCTGCAAAAAAGGCGTTCGTCCGGGAGATCGAGCTTGGTAAGGATATTTTCATGCTTCCAGCTGATAGTTTTGGGGTCGCACAGGTTGCTGAAGTTCTAAAGGAAATGGGTATTGATGCTAAACTATATGTCTGCGAGAACTTCGGCTATCCCTATGAGCGTATTGCGGCTGGTACGGTGGATGAACCTCCAGAGGCGGGATCAGTTCTTCATTGTGTCGTAGTTGTGAGGTAAATAAATCATATCCTTTCTGATTTTTCTTCTTTTTTTTGTTATTTCAGTGTTAATTATTGCATCATTTGTAAACAGCGTTATCTGTCTAAGTTATATGCTTTAGCTCAAGGTATTTATATAAAGTTTTCATTGTAGGAATATCTAAATCAAGTCAAATTGACTTGGTAGTTTCATATAGCTAGATATATATCATTATAACCAGAATGGAGTATTAAAATGCATATATTTGAGGGATTTTTACCATCACCATGGTGGCAACTATGGTTTGTGTTCTCTATACCAATAATTTTCTTCGGTATGTACAGGCTGAACAAGCTTGTATCTGAAAAGCGCGAACTTCTGCCTTTACTGGCAGTAGCGGGAGCATTCATCTTTGTACTTTCATCTTTGAAATTGCCATCTGTTACGGGCAGTTCATCACACCCAACAGGAACAGGTATGGCAGCTATTCTTTTCGGTCCTGCAATTGCAGCTGTCCTGAGTACGATCGTACTACTTTACCAGGCTATTTTCCTGGCACATGGCGGTCTTACAACACTCGGTGCAAATGTCGCATCAATGGGTATCATTGGCCCGGTTGCAGCATACGTTATCTATAAGGCAGGAATGAAAGCAAACATCAATTTCTATGTGGTCGTTTTCCTCGCTGCTACCTTCGCAGACTGGATTACCTATGTGGTAACTTCTGTTCAGCTTGCCCTGGCTTTCCAGTCAGTGGCCAATGGTTTTATAGAGATACTGAAACCATTCCTGGCTGTGTTCGCAACAACACAGGTTCCTCTGGCTATCATGGAAGGTGCACTGACAGCTCTTATATTCAAGTATGTGATACAGGTAAAGAGCGATGCACTTTTGGAGCTTAATGTAATTACAGAATCAGTCCTTAACAAGATAAGGGGGAGCAACCAGTGAAAGGTGAAGCGATATTTGCAGTGATCGCTATAATTTTCATAGCATCATTCTTCTATGGAATGGCAGCAAACCCCGGATCAGAGTTCGGTGGTGCTGACGGGCAGGCAGAAGATGTCATTGCTGAGATCACAGACGGACAGTACGAAGAATGGACATCAGACTCCTGGGTCAATTCCGTGAAGTTCGAGCCTCCCGGAGGAGAGACAGAAAGCCTTCTCTTTGCACTTCAGGCAGCTATCGGTGCAATTGTCCTTGGTTACTTCTTCGGATATTACAAAGGCAAAGGACAGTCTGAATAAGATTGTCTTTTTTTGTGTATACCCGTAGTGATCCTTATTAAGGATCACTCCTTTTTATGTTGTTGTCCTTATTGACACTTTAATAACAGTAAAAAACGAATTAACGGCGTGAACAAAATATGACGAACATTCTTGATGACTATGCTCTGGTAAGCCCGTTAAGGTACCGGAACAACTGGCTGAAACTTGCTATCGTTACTTTTGGTCTGTTGGTGGGCGTATCCTCCCAGTCCTTCATCCCTCCTTTGTTCATAGCTTTGTGCATGAGCTTTGCAACGGTTCTTTTTGGTAAGGCCCCGGCAGGATTTTACTTGAAGGTCCTGTCAGCACCGGCGTTCTTTGTCATATTAAGTGTCATAATCATAGCATTCTTCTTTGGTTCGGGAATCGAGCTTTTTGGATTTGATGTATTTAGCTATCGTTTTGCTGTGAACACAGGTGGACTTAACATGGCATTGCTCGTATTTTCAAGGACGCTAAGCGGTATGTCGTGCCTGTTCTTCCTTGCATTGACCACACCTATGGTTGAATTGTTCTCGGTTCTCAAGGCTACAAAATTACCTGATTCGTTCATTGAGATCTCGATGATGATGTATCGTTACATCTTTGTTTTTCTTGAAGTTGCATGGGGTATCAAATATGCACAGACAGTCAGGCTTGGATACAAGGACTGGAGGACAGGTCTTTATTCACTTGCTATGCTTGCAACTACCCTTTTCATAAGGTCGTGGGAGCAGGGTGAGAAGATATTCGTTTCCATGAGTGCGCGCTGTTATGACGGAAGACTGTTGTTCTTTGAGGAAAAGAGGTCCGTCAGGGCAACTGAACTGATGCTTACAGGCACCTACTTCTTTGCAGTGCTGGCATTGTTGTACATGACCAATGATTTTTCTATATTCTGAAGGTCTTTGAGGCAAAATTATGATACTGGAAACAAAAGGCTTGAAATATTCCTACCATGATGGTACCCAGGCCATAAAAGGCGTTGATGTAAAGATAAAAAAGGGCAAGAAGATCGCTTTTGTCGGAAAGAACGGTTCCGGTAAGTCAACTCTTTTCATGCTATTGAACGGTACCCTCAAACCCAAAGAGGGAACTGTGTATTTCCATGGCAAACCAATGGAGTACGATGCAAAATCCCTGCGTGAGATAAGAAAAAGTGTGGGTATCGTCTTCCAGAACTCCGATGATCAGATATTTGCTCCTACGGTATACCAGGATGTGGGTTTTGGTCCCACTAACCTTGGTTACTCAAAAGAGGAAGTTGAGGAAAAGGTCAATCATACCCTCGAATACATCGGGATAACAGAATTCAAGGACAAACCTCCACACCATTTGAGTGGTGGACAGAAAAAAAGGGTTGCCATTGCAGGTGTCTGCTCAATGGATCCCGAAGTTATGATCCTTGATGAACCGCTGGCTAACCTTGATCCTGTAGGTGCGGATGAGATCCTCGATCTGCTTAACGAACTGAACCATAATGGGACCACCATGATAATCTCAACCCATGATGTTGAACTTGCCTATAGCTGGGCAGATTATGTCTATTTCATGACAGAGGGTAACATCATAGGTGAAGGGATACCTGAAGATGTTTTCAGGGATGCTGATCTTTTGAGAAAAGCTCATCTGAGGCAGCCACGCACACTGGAGATATACAGCGAACTTGAAAGAAGGAACCTTGCAATTCGCAACAGGTTCCCTACAAGTGTGCCTGAACTTGTAAATTCCTTCAAACCTCCTGATCTGATGTGGATAGAAGTATCTCCTGATGTAAATGAAGGGGATATCATTAATCTTGGTGTCATGTATGGTGACTACGCAATCAGCAGTCCTTATGAGGCAGTCAATGCAAAGGTTCTTCACATCCATCAGGATGGGCATGCCATTGCAGAAATGACAAGGCATGGTATCAAGTCCGGTGGTATTGTCATCTATGACACTGACAAGTATGACGGATCATCGTTCCGTAGGATCATCGCTGAAGAGGACATCGACAATATCGGCGCAATGGGGAAAAAGAGCAAAACACTTGCCGAAAATAATCTCATTGACCTTCAGATCACTTCCGGTGTCATTGACAAGTCCATACTGATGGCACTTTGTGGTAAGAGATCTTTGATAATGACATCCGGTGGAATGGTGGAGCATGCTGTAAAACGCATAGATGCATATGCTGAGAACAGTGGAATTGCTATTCAAATGTCTCTTGCCAATGTAGAAAGGGATGAACTGGACCTTTAAGGTCCTCTTGTGCCCTTTTTCTGTTCATTTCTTTCTCTTTGTTTCCTTTTCTTAATCTCTCATTTTCCTTTTCTTTTTCATCTGTCTGTTTTTCGATTTCAGGTTGCTGATTTCCCGCCTTTTTTTTCTTGGAGAACAATTGATATTTGTAGAATGAAAGGAATATTTTGTATGGGTTATTTCAATTGCATTCAGACTTAAGTGGGGAGGTTGAACTTTGACAGACACTGGAGATGAAACTTGTATACAATGTGGCCGGTCATTTTCTGAAAGCTGCAATAAGAGGCTGATAAAAGAAGTCATGACAGAGGAACTTATAACGATCCATGAGGATGATCCGCTGGAAAGTATCATGGACATTTTCAGCAAGCACCATTTCCATACATATCCTGTGGTAAATGACAATTATGATCTTGTGGGTATAATCAACCAGGACGTAATTCTGCGGATATTGCTCGTCCAGAGAACCCCGAGAATTGACCATACTCATCATGCTGCAGTTGTATCCCGAGGAGAGACAGCTAAGCATATTATGATCCCTCATCCTGTATCCATGTCTTCTGATGAGCCTCTTTGTGAAGCAGCAGATATGATGCTTAAGCACAAGATGGATCGTGTCTGTGTTGTTGATGGCAACAAACTTGTGGGTATTATATGCAAACCCGATATTCTAAAGGAGATATACAATTTAAGAGGTTCTGAATAATGGAAGTCCTTTTCTACATACTGATGATCCTGCTTCTGGCAAAGGTATTTGGTGAAATGTTTGAAAGAGCCGGATTTCCTTCCATACTTGGCGAATTGTTTGCAGGTGTGGTACTGGGAGCATTTCTTATAAACCAGGAGTCAGAGATCATAACCTTTCTTGCTGAAATGGGAGCCATTTTCCTTTTGTTCACTGCAGGATATAAGGAGGTCCATCTTCGTGATCTCAGGGAATCTTCCAGGAAAGCATCAATAGCAAGCCTATCCCAGATCTTTATGGCCTTTTCTGCCGGTTTCCTGCTTGGAATGTATTTTCATTTCAGCACTCTTACCAGTGTCTTCATGGGTGTTGCGTTCAGTCCTACCAGTATCGGGGTGGTTGTCAGAACACTGATAGATATGGATTATCTCTCAAGTAAGCCCGGTTCCATGATTCTGACATCATCCATCATTGATGATATAATAGGTATCTTTCTCCTTTCGATCGTAGTCACAATGGCAACGTATGGCCAGTTTCCTTCAGCTTTGCAGATACTTTTTATTCTTTTCAAGATCGTTGCTTTTGTGGCAATAATGGTCATTTTCAGATTTTTTTTCTTCCCGAAGCTTTTCGTATATGTCAATAAAATGCATATCAAGGAGTCCATATTTGCATTTGTTATAATGGTGGCCCTGTTTTCTGCCTATCTTGCAGAAGTCTTTGGGTTACATGCTGTGATCGGGGCATTTATCGGAGGTGTTATGATCTCGGATATCTCCCATGCAAAGATCGAGCATGTCCAAAGTAAGGTTACGGGTGTTGCATATGGTATTTTTGTACCGATATTTTTTGCTTTCATAGGTATGTCAGTAGATCTGGCTACTTTACAGACAGTTGGTATGTTCTCTTTGGCTGTGGTTTTTTTGGCCCTTGGCGGTAAACTTATAGGAGGATTCGCAGGAGGTCGTTTGATAGGATTTGATAATTATGACAGCCTGATATTCGGAGTAGGAGTTATGCCAAGGGCAGGGGTGGAGCTGGTGCTGATATCCATTGGAAAGGAAATGGGTATCATAGGTGATGATATCTTTTCAGCTATAGTCCTGATGGTTGCTGTTTCTATTTTCGTATCACCTGTACTTTTGAAAATGGTAATTCAGTCTAAAAAGAGAACAAAATCGATTAATACTTAACCTAATCAAACAAATATTAATTAATAAGTGTTATCTTAAGGGGGAATTTTTATGGAATCTGACAAATCAGGGAAAAATGATAGAAAAAGCTCTGAAAGCGCATTGAGCAAGGTTCTTGATAGAAAAGAAGTACTTGAAAAGATAATTGATAATAGTCCGGTCATTGCTTTCCTCTGGAAGGCAGAAGATGTTCCTGAGGAAAAATGGCCTGTAGAGTATGTTTCAGAGAACGTGAACCTTCTGGGTTATACTGTGGAGGATTTCGTTTCCGGTCGTCTTCTCTATGCTGATATCGTTCATCCTGATGATCTGAAAATGGTTGAAGAAGCACTGTCACAACGTTGCAGGGAGGGTGGGGATTTCTTTGATCAGGAATACAGGATCGTCTTAAGATCCGGTGATGTCCGCTGGGTCGATGAGAGGACTTATATCCAGCGTGATGATGCCGGTAATGTCACACATTACCAGGGTACGATATTTGATATAACTGAACAGAAGAACAATGAAATGGTCTTTGAGGAATCTTTGAAAAAACAGAAAGCTTTAGAGGATATCATAAATCATAGCTCTACCATGGTCTTCCTCTGGAGGGCAGAGGAGTTCTGGCCTGCGGATTATGCTTCCGAGAACGTTTCGAAGCTGGGCTATTCAGCCGAGGATTTCGTGCTGGGACGCATTGTTTACGGAGATCTGGTCCACCCTGATGACTACGAGATGGTCAGGGACACACTTGCAGAGAAGTGTGATGCTGGAAGTGATAACTATACCCAGGAGTACCGCGTGATAACAAAGGAAGGAAAGTTACTCTGGGTAAGTGAGAAGACCTTTATTCTCAGGGACAGTAATGGGGAGCCGACACACTATCAGGGAATAGTTCAGGATATCACAAAACAGAAAGAGAATGAGATCGCACTCAAGGCTGCACTGGAAAAGCAGGCTGAACTTCTGGAAAGGAAACAGGCCCTTGAAACAATTGTCAACCATAGCCCTGTGGTGGCTTTCCTCTGGAAGGCAGGTTCGGAGGATGAAAAAGAACTTTGGCCGGTTGAATTCGTTTCAGATAACATTACCCAGTTCGGCTATACTGTTGATGATTTCCTGTCAGGGGACGTTCTCTATGGTAATATAGTCCATCCTGAGGACCTTCCCGAGGTACAGATGGAACTTTCAGACATCTGCAATGAAGGCGGCAGGGTCTTTGTCAAGGAATACAGGATAAAAACAAAATCAGGAGAGGAGAAATGGGTGGAAGAGCAGACCTTCATCCAGCGCAATGATGAAGGTGTTGTGACCAACTATCAGGGTGTTATACAGGATATTACGGAAAGAATGTGAGGTACGATTCATCCCACAGCTAAAGCAGTGGGCTTTCTTTACCCCTACACCCCATTAGTCGTAAAAAGATTTTTGATCTAATATTCTGAAGCAAAAGGTTGTGTGTAGGTTATTTATCTTATAGGTTTAAAGTTAAAATGAAACGAAGTCTTTTATCGACTTCGTTACTTAAAACTTCTATCTAAAGATACGTTAGTAATTTTATTTTTTCAAATTAAGAAGAAGTCATCTTGTGAGAAAATCTTTTTTGAGTGTTCTTTTTATAGGAATGATGATGGGATGATAACAGGAAGATCATTTAAAATTGATCGTAAAGTTCTGTATTTGTTCTGGTGGCAAATTAAGAAATACTATTGTTAACATATCTTCTTTTGAGTGGGTTTACTGATGGATTATGAAAATGCTGATATAGATTCTGTTCTTGAGGAGCTGAAAACATCAAGGGACGGTCTTTCAGAAGAGGATGCTGCAAAAAGGCTGCTTGAATATGGTTTCAATGAGCTTCAGGAAAGAACGAAAGTAACTCCTTTCAAGGTCATTGTCCGGCAGTTCGCTAATTTTATAGTGTGGGTTCTGCTGGCAGCAGCTATCCTGTCATTAACGATAGATGAGGTAGTTAATTTCTGGGTGATTATCGGGACCATAGCTTTCGTCATATTTTTGGGTTTTGTACAGGAGTTCAAGGCCGAAAAGGCCATGGAAGCTCTTAAGAATATGGTCCAGCCGGTAACCCATGTTCTAAGGAACGGTGTTGTTACCGAGGTCCCGACAAGGAATGTTGTTGCTGGCGATGTACTGGTACTTGAGACCGGTGATAAGATAGCAGCCGATGCATTTGTTTTTGAGGTACACGGCCTTAAGGTCGATGAATCGGCGATAACAGGGGAAAGCATGTCCGTAGAAAAGATCGCAGGGAACATGATCTTTTCAGGAACGCAGATCGTTCATGGTAAATGCAGGGCTGTTGTCACAGCTGTGGGAATGCAGAGCAGGCTCGGAATGATAGCTGGTATGATACAGGAGAGTGAGGTAAGGACACCTCTCCAGCAAAAGATAGCAGAACTTTCCAAAACCCTTGCTGTGATCGCTCTTGTTGCTTCAGGTCTCACTTTCATGCTTGGATACTTTACCGGTGCACCTACTGAGGAGATGCTGATCATAGCCCTTGCACTGGCAGTAGCCGCGGTTCCGGAAGGTCTGCCCCTGACCATGACCATTACGCTGGCATATGGTATGAACAGGATGGCAAAACACAACGCAATAGTCAGGAAAATGCTGGGTGTCGAAACCCTTGGTTCCACAACTGTTATCTGTACTGATAAGACCGGAACCCTGACAAAGAACGAGATGACCGTTCAGAAAATATACGCAGGTGATAATTATTTTGATCTTACCGGGACAGGCTACGATCCAAAAGGATCCCTCTTAAAGGATGAAGAGGATGTGGACCTGGAGAAGAACCCCGCTCTTGATATGTTGCTAAAGGCAGCATCATTGTGTAATAATTCTTCCATGATACAGAGGCAGGGAAGGTGG
Organism: Halobacteriota archaeon; assembly: GCA_051749005.1. Classification (GTDB taxonomy): domain Archaea; phylum Halobacteriota; class Methanosarcinia; order Methanosarcinales; family Methanosarcinaceae; genus Methanococcoides. The sequence continues at coordinate 20,376 of JBNJIC010000020.1, forward strand.
GATGTTACAGGCGATCCCACTGAAGTTGCATTGATCGTTGCAGCTTCAAAAGCTGATGTCTGGAAAGATGATCTTGATTCTGAATATGAAAAACTTCATGAGATCATGTTCACTTCTGAAAGGAAGCTGATGACCACGATACACAGGGGGGCTGAGGGAAGGATAGCTTTCTGCAAAGGTGCACCTGAATTCATCCTTGAAAAATGTGTGTCCATTGAGGATGATGATGGTGTAAGTGATCTGAGCGAGGATGATGTTGAAAGGATATTGAATGAGAACTCAGATCTTGCAAGTTCTGCATATCGTGTTCTTGGGATATCATACAGGAAACTTCCTGTGGACCTGCCTTTGGAAGAGTCAGAGGGCGAGTTTACATTCCTTGGTCTTGTTGCCATGATCGACCCTGAAAGGAAGGAAGCAAAGGATTCGATAGCCCTTTGCGATCAGGCAGGTATCAGGGTAGTTATGATAACCGGTGATAATGAGGAGACTGCAAAGGCTATCGGGAAGAAGATAGGTCTGTCTGCTGATTACGATGGCCCTGTTGACCAGATGGACGTGAAGCTAAAACACATAATCGTTGATGGTGCTATAACCGGAAGTGAGCTTCTGAGCCTTGATGATGAGGAATTCGATTCTGTTGTTGAGGGTATCAGTATCTATGCAAGGGTTATGCCAGAACAGAAGCTCAGGATCGTGCAGGCGTTGCAGAATAGAGGCCATGTTGTTGCAATGACAGGAGACGGGGTCAACGATGCACCGGCACTGAAAAAAGCCGATATTGGTATTTCAATGGGGATCAAAGGTACCGATGTTGCAAAGGAATCCAGTCTTATGATCCTGCAGGATGATAATTTCGAGACCATTGTGGAAGCTGTAAAACGTGGTCGTGGCATTTATGAGAACATTGAGAAGTTCACGACCTACCTTGTCTCAAGGAACTTCACCGAGGTGATCCTTATCATGCTGGGAATAACGCTCCTTGGATTTGAACTTATACCACTTCTGGCATTACAGATACTGTTCATAAATCTGTTCGGAGAGGTCATGCCGGCAATTTCACTTGGACTTGATCCTATAAGGGATGAAGTGATGTCTGAAAGGCCACGCAAACGAGGGGAAAGGATACTGAAAAAGAGGAATCTGGTACTTATGGTCAGTATTGCTCTGACAATGGGTCTGGT
>JBNJIC010000021.1:0-21515 GCA_051749005.1 Halobacteriota archaeon
GAATGCACTTTCATTGTCAGATCTGAAAACCTCAAGACCAGTTCCGATCCATTTTTCGATCTCTTTGGGGTGTATGTTGAGCAGCACATCAGACAGAACAGAGAAATAGATGCCTGCAAGCATGCTGTTCTTTTCTGTCAGTAGCTTTGCATTAGAGAACAGGGTCGAATAGTATTTTCGATCCGTGTTCTTCAATACTGAAAGAGAACTATGGAAATAATTTGATCCGTAGAAAGTCGAACCCTCTGAAATGCTCATACCAACAGAGAACCACTCTTCGAACTCATCTTCTTCCAGATTGGTAAGTGCTTCAGGAGCATTCTCAAAGAAGCTTTCAACACATCTCCAGCATTTGTGAGTTAACTTCAATCCAATATCGATCAGTTGTAAAGTCTCATTCCGGTCATATCTTCGCAGATCCTTTTCAAGTCCCCTGAGAACGGAATCATAAAAAGTAATTACAGCCTCATGTTCCTCGTGTGAAATTAGCTCTTTGCCCATTTCTATGTATTCTTCAAGATCAGCAATATCGATCCTTCCGATAAATTTTGGAGTTCGTTTGAGGAACAGGCCGGCAATATCAACATCATGAACAGCAATTTCTTTTCCGATCTGCACCCACTCATTGAAATCTTTTTTCCCGATCGTGGCAAGTGCCAGAGGTGCACTTAAGAAGAATTTAAGAAAGATGTTGTGATCAATATGTAAATAATCCTTAGATGATAACAAAAGCACTTTTCGCCGGTCTTTAGGCAGGGCAGAAAACACATCAGGTGTCTGTTCAACGAGCTCAACAGCAACTCTCCACTTCACTGAGGAAATATCTTTTACCATTGGATACCAGATGTCCAGCAGATCCCTATCCATTAATGTATAGAGCTCAATCATTCTTTCAATGAATGCCTTGCCTACATTCATGTTCAGGGATTTGAGCTCTCCGGCCATCTCCATCCAGTCTGCAAGCCGGGATGGACTTGCCATGAAAGATGAAAGGACCCCCACAGGCACCCTATCAAATCCGGCAGATATCTCTGATATGTCCGAATCTGAAAATCCATCCAGAATACCGGCTGAGGACAGAATGTCAATCACAGCCTTAAGATGAGAGGACTTCTCTTCATCAGGCAACAATGCTCTTCACTCCATAATGGCAGATATGATCTCATCTATACTTTTCTGGAGATCATTGTCATCAGTTATCGGCTTGACCATGGCAACTCTGCATGCTTCACGGGGTTCTATACCAGACATTATCAGCATTCCGGCATATATCAGGAGGCGGGTGCTTACCCCCTCCTCCAGCCCGTGCTGCTTGAAATTGCGTATTCGATGTCCGATATCCACAAGTGTGCGTGCAGTTTCCCCATCAACACCGCTCTCATGAGCAACGATATCGCTCTCCAGATCTGCCGGAGGGTAATCAAAATCAATGGAAACAAATCTCTGCCTTGTGCTCTGCTTCAGGTCCTTCAGTACGCTCTGGTAGCCCGGATTGTAGGAGATCGCCAGCATGAACTCAGGTGGTGCCTGAAGTACGATACCCAGCTTCTCAACGGGCATGATACGCCTGTCATCCGTCAGTGGGTGGATGACTACCCTGGTATCCATCCTTGCTTCAACGAATTCGTCAAGGTAGCAGATGGCACCACTTTTCAGAGCAGTGGTAAGGGGGCCGTCGTTCCATTCAGTGCTTTCACCTTTTATGAGGAACCTTCCAATGAGATCATTGGCTGTCAGGTCCTCATGGCATGAGATGGTAATAAGTGGACGTCCCAGATGATAGGACATGTATTCGATAAAACGTGTCTTCCCACAACCTGTAGGTCCCTTAAGGCTCACAGGCAAATTGTTCTCATAAGCGGCCCGGAACACCTCTACCTCATTCCCTACAGGAACGTAGTATGGCTCTTCTTTGATAACGCATTCTTCAACACGCTGCTGGGAACAGATGATATTGGTCATAGAGATCACTTTTAAATTTTTAATATACTTTTTGGTTCTCAAAGTTGATAACATTTTGCAGATGAAAGAGGTGATCCGAAAATAAATGAGCACATATAACCAATTTGGAACAATATCATTGAAATTGGGATGAAATAATATTGGATGAGTTTAAATAAAATAGTGAAAAGCAAAAAGAAGAAATTAAAAAAGAAAATTCCTATTGCTGAACAAGTCTGTTTGCTATAGATACACCAAATTGATCGATTGACAGAGCTTGAGCAATTGATCAATTAATTAAGCATATATAAAGAAACATTGGAACTTTAATTATTTTATCGGTATCCTGATAAAAGCCTGTCCTGAAGTTGAATAGAAACCATCATATTCTTCTTCGTAGATCATCTGCCCGGACTCTTCTTCATGTGGTGCTGTTTCTGAATCTCTCAAATTGTTCCCCTCTTTGTATCAAGCTAAATTACCTGCATATATGGGATGTATTTACATCCACATAATAATTATGAGAAATTAATATATAAATAGATTTTGTAGCGACATTAAAAAAAAGCAGTATCTAAAAGAAACATCAAAAATAACTTATACCTTCCAGATTTAGAAGTAATTAAGAGAATTGCAGAATGTCAGCACATGCAGGCTTCATCTGTTCTGGCAGATATCCAGTTCACCTATATCATCAAAAGTGTTAATGTTGATAAAAGTTTTTAACTCAGGATCTATCTCACGGATCCTTGCCATCTCAACACCCAAAACATCATCCAGTTCAAACGCCGGAGCAAGTATGAACCTCTTGCCTGAAGCTATCGACCTATCGATCAAAGGCAGCATCGGTTCAACACGATAGACCCCGCAAAGTGGTTCCATGGAACCATTCGGACGAAGTGGCACTGCTGCATCATGACCTTCTGCACAGCGGAACATGAACTCTACGACCTTCGGATCAATAAAAGGCATGTCACAGGCCGTCACAAAGATATATTCACCTTTTGCTTCCCTGAAACCCTCAAGTATCCCTGCAAGGGGACCTATATCAGAATAGCTGTCCCTGACCATCTTTTTTCCGCAGGCATAAGTTTCGAACTCTTTCTCCTGCCCTTCATCCCTGACAGACACCAGAACTTCATCAACGATAGCATCCAGTATGTTGATGGTCCGCTCCAGTAAAGAACTGCCTTCACAGTTCATCAGAGCCTTTTCCATATTTCCAAGACGTCTGCCGTGGCCTCCGGCAAGGATTAGTGCAGATAGTTTCATTATGAACTCTAATTGGGATGATAATACAAATAGGTGCTCATTCCTGATATTCAGAAATAATTAATTCTGAAAATAACATAAAGATGTTCATGAAACTCAATCCTGAATCCGAAACTATCGAGATTCTCGCAAAGACAATACTCGTTGCAGCAAGGACAGCTCCGAAAGCCAAAGGAAATGATGACATTGTGACAGCTCTGCTTGAGCCCGATGATGTGGAAACCCTTGCCTCTGCCATGGAAAAAATGGCAGAAAAGAAAGGAGAAGGTTTTGCCTTCCTCAAGCGTGATGCACAGAACATCCGTAATGCAGGCGCTGTTATACTCATCGGTCTCAAGACCGAAAGTGTCGTCGGGCTTAACTGCGGAGCCTGTGGTTTTGAAAGCTGCAAGGAAATGCTCGAGCAATCAAAGATCAAAGTTGACTTCACAGGCCCACACTGTTCTTTCAAGTACATAGATATGGGCATTTCACTTGGAAGTGCTGCTGCAAAAGCAAAGGACCTTTGTGTTGACAATAGTATCATGTACTCTGTTGGTGCAGGTGCACTGGCAGCCGGACTTCTGGACGCTGACATGGTATGCGGGATGCCTCTCAGCATCAAGGGTAAGAACATGTTCTTTGACAGAAAATAAGAAAATATTGAAACATGATAGAGGTAGGGGTCATGCCATTCAGGCAAGACCCCTGCGCCTCTCACTTCTGTATTCATCAACAAGGTGCTTCAATTTCTTCTCTTTTTCTTCCTGACGTTTTATCTCAGCCTGCTTCTCCCACTCATCCAGAGCTTTCTGAAGAAGATCCGGATCAACCACTGCAAGATCATCAACCCTCTGTATCCTGACATTTTTCAGCAGCGGTATATTCGCCCTGAAGAAAACATCCTCAGCAGCATAGGTCACGTTCGAGGATGTTATCACTGCACGCACTCCCAATTCAACTAACATCGAAGCTGTCACTGTACTTCCACCGCTTGCATCTTCCAGGAAGATAACATCCCCCTTCTTGATACCAAGACGATCCTTCGTTTCCAGGATGGACTCACGGGTAAAAGTAGGAAGGATCTTCACCGGCACTCCCTTGCCTTTGATCTCCATCTTCCTGATCTGCTTCAGTTTCCTGATATCATTATGAGCTCTCTTTAGTGATTTTTTAGACCTGCGCAGATCTTTTTTCAGAGCTGAAATCTTATGATCACGTATCTCGATCTCCTTGTCTCTGCGGATCTCCAGATGGTTGACTTGCCTCATCTTCTCAAGTTTGAGCTCAAGTTTTGAGATTCGCTTGTCCTTTGATCTCAGTTGCTTCTTGAGTTCATGCACATAATCCTTGAGATTGATGATCTGAGAATCTTTAAGTTTAAGCTTTTCTGCAACTTTTCTCTCCTTTTCTTCAGTTTCCCCATCGATGACCTGCGGCGGTTCAACTGGTTTTTTCTCAGGAACCGGAACTCCGGATACTTTCTCTATAGCTTCTCCTATAGATGCACCCTGGATCACATATAGCTTGATCTGGTCCTGGTCCAGATGAGGAGGTGCTTTCTTCTCAACACGGGAGAACATGTTCTTGTAATTACGGTAAGCATAAAGGGCAGCTGCAAGGGAATCACGCTCATGGTCATTGGAATATCCATAAGGTCTTCCAAGGCCTATCTTTTCCTCGGAGGAGATCTCAGCAGAAGGTGTGCTTATCACAGCATTAAAACTGCGCCTGATTTTTTCCACAGCACCCGGAGTGGGAGTGACATCCGTAGCTATGACTGCAGGCTTGCCATACTCGGCTATAAGCTTAACAACTTCATCATGTGAAATCCCACGAATACTCTTCAAAAGCTGAAGCTCGCCGTCGAATGATAGTATCGCTATCCCCACGGTGGTACCGGGATCAATCCCAACTATAGTGGGTCTCCTTTTGAGCTTTTTCAGCGGAGTATACTGAATCTTGTCACGCACCACACTGCTTACACGTACCTGGGCGTCTGCCGTGGAACCGGAACCAACAGGTATCTGATCCCTCCTTGCAAATACTGTGAACTCAGCACGCACATAACCTCCAAAACCTTTGGAGATCCTGGTATCATAAGTAAAACCACGCTCTTTTGAAGCCTTCTTGAGTATGGCTTCGACCTCACGGGCCCTTTCCCTCACAGCCCCGTGAACCTTACGTCGGTACCTGTTCTGACTCCAGCCACCACGCCCAAGCGACCTTGCACGACTCACTTTGATCTTCGTGATGTCTTCAAAGAGGGATACTTCAGAACCGACTCCCATAATGGCAAGACGGGCACACGTCTCTGCTTCCTCATTGGGATCGAACTGGTTGAAAGAAAGGCCATTCTCCTTTGCAAGATGCAAAAGGGATTTCTTGTGAAGGCCACCTGTGACCTGTACAAGCCTGACTCCCTCAGGCAATTTCTCCAGAAAACGTACAAGCTCTTTCTTTCCCGCAGCGAGTTCGAATATATTATCCACTGCTAGATAGTCAGGATGCTCTTCACGTATCATTCTAAGGATGCGTGGAAGGCGCACCATTTTATGGTGGGTGAATTCCCCCTCTTTCAGCACCGCAACAGCATATCTTGGCAGCTCTCTTGCCCGGGAGGAACCTTTTGCTATGTCGATGCCGAATATTACCCCATTTTCCATAACCATATAATTAAAATTGTGTGGCTATAGCATATAACTATAGCATACGTTTCACTCTTCTTTTATAAAGTGAAGGACTTCATCCAGATCCTTTTCCATGCTATATTTCCGCCTGAAATGCGTCAATACGTTAAGAACGTCCCTCTCAAGAAGCTCATCCGCATGAGGATGATCCAGTGTAACATACTGAGGCCAGTCTATGAACTCCACACCTTCGTCACTGACAAATATATTGTATTCACTGAGGTCAGAGTGAATTATTCCAAAAGAATATACGCTCTTTATCTGCGAAAGTATCTCATCAAGAACCCAGAACGGTTCCAGTAATTTGGTCTTTACAAGGATGCTTCCCTTTGCAGGAGCCATGACGATGGCATGCCTGTTGTAATCAAGAGGTTTGGGTATGGAAACCTTGCCGTATAATTCCTGAAGAATGTCATACTCCCTTTTAGCAGCTAATCTTGCTGCATATATCCATGAAAAATGTTCACGGTCTACAAGGTGATCACGCACTCTTTTTACACGCTTGAAGCTTGTCCTGCCTTCCCTGTGGAACTTGATAATAACAGGAATAGGATCTGCAATAGCAAGCTCCGGTTCCCTGATTGCTTCATGAACAACTGACTCCTTGCCTACACCGATCTCCTCACCAATGGCACTCACACTTTCCCTTTTGACGAATGTGTTCAGTGCAAGTGCATCATAGCCGTCAAAATATATCTGATAACCTTCATAAGGAGTTTTAGTACCGACTACCATGTTGGACTTAAAAAGCCTGAGAAGCCTGTACTCAAGTTGATCAAAATTAAGTTTGGTATATTTACGGATCTCTTCGAGAGGGACCCATTCATAATTTTTCATCCCGATCTCGATACCAGTCAGAATTCGAAGGTCCTTGCTATCCAGTTTCCTGAAAACCTTGAGTACGTCATCTATCATCGGGAGTAATTGTCCTGAATATTAAAGAGTCTTTTGTTGGCTGGTCAAAAATAAAACAAAATGAAAAGAAATGAAGAAAAAAGATGAAAATAAAAGAAGAAAATGAGATTAAACGTATATCATCATGACATCCGCTTTTTAGCTTCCTCAACCTCATCCACGATATCAGGATATTCACGGAATACTGAAAGGATATCAAGAGCTGCAACAAGATCCACAAGTCCAAGAGCGCCCAATACCACACCCTCGTTTGACCTGATAGGAACAACCACCACAGCCTTTCCTTTATAAACACCTGTTATCGGAACTTTCCTGATGATCTCATTCTTTTCCAGTACTTCTTCCAGAACAGGACCCGTATAATCATCATCCAGTACCTGACCTCTCTCCATTCGGATCCCACGACAGTTCTTGCTACGTATGGTAGTAGGTATTCCCAGAAGGGAGTGTACTGCTTCTGCAATTGGATTTAAGTCTTCTGAAGTTGAATCTTCACAAATAGTCAAACATTTCATTTTTACAAACCACCTGAAATTGAGACATTAGACGTTAAATGTTAAGCATTATTTTCTATATAGTAGTTATTAGCTATTAAATATTAGTCTTTATTTATCATTCATAAATTTTGCAAACTCCATGTAATAACAGGATGAAACTTAACTTTCGTTAGCTTTTGTTTTCATGGAAGACACATACTCATATGCCTCGAATGCTGCAATTACACCATCGCTTGCAGCAGTTATTACCTGACGCAGAACCCCCGCCCTGCAATCACCTGCTGCAAATATACCGGCTTCTGAAGTAGCCATTTTCCCGTCAGTTACAATGAATCCGTAATCGTCCTTTTCAACATGAACGAACTCGGTGTTAGGGTCAACTCCAACATATATGAATATACCATCGATAGGACTTGTCCATGTCTCTCCTGAGACAGTGTTTCGAAGCACGACCTCCCTTACAACGGAATCGCCGATTATTTCCTCGAGAACGGTATTCCATGATATCTCTATGTTAGGTTTTGCAAATACCCTGTCCTGAAGCACCTTTGATGCCCGAAGTTCATCCCGCCGGTGTACAACACATACTGATGCAGCAAGATCTGAAAGTATCAGAGAATCCGTAATTGCCGATTCACCGCCACCCACAACAAGTACATTCTTGCCTTTGAAGAACGGACCGTCACATGTAGCACAATATGAGACTCCTTTTCCACGGAATTCGTCCTCTCCAGAAACTCCGAGCTTCTTCGGACTTGCACCTGTTGCTATGATCAAACTTAAAGTTTTCAGATCCCCGGAATCCGTGCTTATTATCTTAAGCTCACCTTGGGATCTAACATCAAGAACATCTCTGTTCTCAACTACAACACCGGCAGATCTTGCGTGTTCTGAGAACTTATCCATCAGTTCCATTCCGTTTATAGAAGTAAACCCCGGATAATTCTCCACTTCACCGGTAGTCGATATCTGACCACTCACAAATCCTTTCTCAAGTACCAGCGTATTCAACCCATAACGAACTGCATATATCCCGGCAGAAAGACCAGCCGGACCGCCACCTATAATGATCAGATCATAACCCACTTTGACTGCCCCCCATCAGGATAGTTTCTGAAGCGCTTCTCCCCTGTCAGGAACTCCAATAAAAGCGATCTCACCATCGATTATAGTTGTGGGAACAGACATAATCGAATACTGATCTACTAGTTTATCACCCTCAGGACTGCCAATGTCTACTTCCTCGTAATCAAAATCATGTTCTGATCGCAGATCATTCCACAATTTTTTAGCAGCAGGACAAACATGACACCATGAAGCATGAACAAGCGTTACTTTTACCATTAACGATCTCCCCTGATTTGTTAAATAACAGAATATGATATGTAACTCATCTATTAAAAATACACACTAAAAAAGAAAAAGAAAATGGTCAAAAACTTATTTTATTTTGTTTCATTGAACATTGAGCCATACAGGATCAAGCTGTCCTGAATACCTGACACCGGCATATTCAAAAACTACCATAGGATCTTCTATGGCAACCCATCCGGGTACAGCCGGAGTAACATCCCATGTCTTCTTTACAGTCTCACCCGGACCAACTTTGCCAAACGATAATACAGGCATCTTCACTTTAACAGTTCCAGGGAAATTACCGATTATAGTAAGATTATCGTATGGCTGCTGGGAGAAGTTCTTTATCCATACATCCACCGGGGCTTTAGATCCTGCAGCATACATCCGGGACGGAACGAACCTGATGAATTGCGCCAGGGCCTCTTTCTCGACCGTAACAGCATTAGATATATCCACCACAGGACCACCGGAATCTCCTGATTTGCCTTTTTTGTTAAGGTAGATTCCAAGGACCAGTATAGAAACCGTAACACCTGATATTATAGGGATATTGTTTATGATAGGATCAAGCGGAGTCGGAGCAGCCTCTACATTTTCAAGTGCCTCCGAAGTGGATATCGGGCCTTCAAGGTTCACTTTCGTGATCATCCACATCCCGCCAACCTTCTGGAGCCTGAAATATATAAGTTTCTCAACTGCACCTGCAGCCTTGTTCCTTTCAAAACGTGTGACCGTACATACTGCCGTCGTATAACCGACATCCCCCTCAACCACAGTATCCTTCAGTTCGAACTGCTCTATAGAACCGACTAAAATATCCTTGTTCTTGAACTTGATCTCCAGCGTTGCAGGCACAAGGAAATCCTTACCCTCATAGTAAGAGAAAGCGATGTCAACATCACCCTCATTAAAAGAGTTCAGGAACGATGTGACAGTTTCATTTATCGCTTCATCACCGCCTGAACCAAGGCATCCGCTACCCGCTACAAGCAGCAAAACTGCACATATCAATGTACAGAACAACGTTTTTTTCAACACTACCACCATATGAAAATAACCCCTTTCATAAGCCACACAATTTATAATGTGCACAGATCAAGTGCATTTCAATCATAAGATATTTCAGCTTACTAAACTGAATCTAATATAAAGAAACAAGTATAAATTTATAACTCAAAATGACCGATTTTGAAAATTAATAATCTAAAAAGAAAAAAGAATAAGGTGAACCAGTTCACCTTATGGGTAAAGTCCGATGTTTGTGTCTACACCGAAAGATGGTGCGGTGAAAGTTGCAGTTGTTGAGGAACCTGCTTCAGGTGTCAGCAATATGCTGATTTCTGACCTTGGCTCGATTGTAAGACCGGTGTCATTAGGTTCATCTACATCCCATCCACCAACATCAGAGTTACCTGTTGCATCTGTTGCTACAGTAGAGATATAGATTGTAACAAGGTCTCCCTGATTCATGATTGGGCTATCTTGTGAGAAGGAATCATCTTGGTCTCTAATCTTCTCAACAGTGAAGAAGTATTTTCCATTGTCACCAACATCACTGGTGTTTGTCATCAGCTCAATAGTATTATTCATAGAACTGTTACCTGAATCGAAACCAGCCATAACGTCATCATAGTTCTTATCGTTACCAGCATAAACAAGATCATTTGTTGTTGAACCATCGGTTATAGTAATGACAACCTGGTTGAGATCTATATCAGAACTTCCAATATTAAGTGCTACTTTCATCTTGAGAAGGTCTGCAGAGTCTGATAGACCATCAGTACCATTAGACCTAACACCTTCAATGCTCTTGATCATCATGTTGGATGATACTTCCTGAGCGGCCTGCTGGCCGGTTGATGATGCTCTTTCCTGAAGAACTCCGGATGTCTGGATCAATACTGCGGCAGCAACAGCGGCTACCAATACCATTGCGATGAAGATGATAAGTGTGCCGATACCTACCTGTGCACGCTCATCTTTTTTCATCAGATGTTTGTTGTTTGCTTTCATTTATTCATCTCCTCATAGAGTCTATCCGATCATTAAAATTTTATCGTATCATGTATTTTTCCTTCACGTTCAGAGTCGGGACCTTAAAGGTTGTTATCGTCTGGGATCCTTTTTCCGGGGTCATCTGGATGTCAACTGCTGTCCTTGAATTAAGGGCCAGTCCGGAATCCTTCAGGCTTACACCGGCTTGTGTCGCGTTGAAATCTCCGAGGTATGTATAACCCACTGCATCAGAACTGGCAGTTCCGATGTAGATGATAGCAATATCTCCTGAGTTAAGTACAGGTGTAGAAGCAGCCAGGGAATTGTCCTCATCCCTCATTCTCTCTACCGTGAAGAAGGATGCAATGTTGGGTCCTGCAACCCCGTGTGTGTTGTTCAGCAACTCTGTGAGGTCACCATTACTTATGTCTCCGGTAAAACCATCCATTTCACTTCCATAAAGGATAGTGTTACTTCCATAAACAAGGTCGTTGGTCACCTGACCATCTGAAATAGTAATCACAAGAGAGCTAAGATCAACTTCCGTACTTCCAACATTCAGACCCGTTTTTATCCTTAGCAGGTCAATGGAATCAGACATATTTGAATCACCATTGTTTGCACGGATACCTTCGATGCCTATGATCTGCAGGTTAGAAGATATTTCCTCAGTTGCCTGAGTACCTGTAGACTGTGCTTTTTGCTGAAGATCACCGGATGTATGAATAAGCACACCTGCTGCTACAGATGCCACCAGTATCATGGCAAGGAAGATAATAAGGGTACCAATACCAACCTGTCCACAGGAATCTTTGCTAATGAGCTTAAATTTTTCAGATCTCATTTTTGTTCTCCAGTTACGAGTTATGGGTTGGTATCGAAAACTCAGCAACATGTCCGATCAGGTTACTCTGAACAAACAATGCTATATATTACTTAAAGATATTATTATCATTATGAGTATGAGACATTTAATATATATAGTCACCGGTTGGAAATTTCAAACAGATACCAGATACAAATCAAACTGACCACCAAATTTTATATAAATGAGCTATTGTTTGTTTAAAAAGGGGATAAAATGAGTGCAGGACTGCTTTTAAATACGACGATCTGTTTTGCTATCACGATCATATCCACAACATTTGCAGCAGTGATCCTGAAAACCGGTGATTTGTGGAACGACAGGACAAAACCCTCACTCAGAGCCTTGATAATCCTATGGATACTTGTTGCGATCACATATTTTTTCACAGCATTAAGAATGATAGCTGCTTACTTCAATAACACAGGAATTAATATTTCTGCTTATTACGCAGCTGCAGTGCCTTTCGCATTCATATCTGTGCCTCTGGTATATACATTGATATATATACTTACAGGAAATAAAAAGGCAAGCACATTTACAGGAGTTCTTTTTTCAACCTTAGGGTTAACCTATCTTATCTTCCTGTTCAGTCAGGGGATCATGCAACCACAGCTCTCTTACTGGTCATCCCTTGTAACAATAAATAGTGATATTGCGATCGAAATATACCTTTTGGGACTGTTCATACTGCCAACTGCTATGATACTTGGAATACTGGGATTGATAATTCTAAGGAAAGTCCCAAAAAAACAATTGTATCACACAACATTGCTTCTCGTAGTATATCCTTTGTCATAGATTTCATGCTTATAGATATGATAACCAATATCGATGTACTACAGGTTGTTGCAAGGATCTTCATCCTGATCGGTACGGTTCTGGCATATCTGGCCCACTTCCCGCCACTGACACTCCAGGAAAAACTTGGGATCGAAGAAAAGAAATACCGACCATACAATGAAACTGGTGAGGGCGATGAGGGCGATGAGAGCGATGAGAGCGATCTCGAGGTAGATGCAAATGCCTGAAGTGATCGATATTGCTCATGAGAAAGAAGTTGCAGAATTCTACCAGTCCCTTGGCATCAATCAGGGACCAGGAGATATCCAGTATCGCATCATTCTGCTTGTGCTCAAGAAGAACGAAGGAAAGATCACAGAGTTCTCACAGATCAGGGAATATACAGATCAGATCGCAGACCGTGGAAGCATAGGAAGCAAGATGAAAAATGTGTTCCAGCTTGAAGGCCTTGCCGAAAAGGTGCAGAGAGGGGGATATGTCATAACGGATAAAGGCCTTATAGCTGCTAATTTCCTGAAGGATAGTTCAGCGTTCTACAAAAAGACAAAGAAAATACGGAAAATGCTTGAGCGCCTTCCATGATCCGCAACACGTATATATGATAAAACTTATGTACATCATTGAACATTATTGTACATAAGTGGTTATTATGCATTATGCAATACATGAAATTGTCAATTCAACTGAAAAGCGGGTCAAAGAACTTTATAAGACCGGGAATAATGAGATACTGCCAGCTAGTTCAACCCATGATACAACTAAAAAAGCAGAGGATATCATAAACTCAATATTATCAAAGAAAAAGGATGGAAAAGCTCCGATCATCTCCGAAGTGAAGCCAGCATCACCTTCAATGAAAATAAGGGATATCGATCCGGCAGAAGCAAAAAGAATTGCTATGGAAATGGAGCGTGCAGGGGCAGTTGCTATATCTGTCCTGACCGAACCTGAATTTTTTGATGGATCAATAGATAACCTGAGATCTGTCAGGGAAAATTTATCTTTGCCTGTTCTAAGGAAGGACTTTATTATAGATAAGATCCAGTTCGACGAGGCTAAAAGTGACCTTATCCTGCTCATTGCAGGACTTCTGAACGAAAAGCTCGAGGAATTCATCCGGTATGCCCGTTCAAAGGGGTTCGAGCCTCTGGTGGAAGTCCACAACAAAGAGGAGCTGCTCAAAGCTCTTGAAACCCCGGCAAAGATCATCGGGATCAATAACAGGGACCTTACAACAATGAAGATTGATATCTCAACTACAGAAGAACTTATACCAATAATAAAAGATTATGACCGCAAAAACAGCACAGAACATCTTATAATAAGTGAAAGCGGCGTGCATAACGCCGATGATGTAAGAAGGATGATCTCAGCTGGTGCCGATGCAATACTTATCGGAACATCCATAGTAAAAAATGACGATATATACAGCAAGACAGAGGAGCTTGTTGATGCTCTTGAACCAGATACAAATGACAATGAGGAGGAACTGATATGAGTGGACCAAAGTATGGCAAGTATGGAGGGCAATTTGTTCCGGAGATACTTATGCCAGCCCTTGAGGAACTAGAGGAAGGATATGAAAAGTACAGGAACGACCCCAATTTTCTTAAAGAACTGGACTATTACCTCAAGGATTTTGCCGGACGTGAGACCCCCTTATATTATGCTAAGAACATGAGCAAAAAATACGGTGTCAGGATCTACCTGAAAAGGGAGGATCTTGTACATGGTGGTGCACACAAGCTGAACAACACAATCGGCCAGGCATTGCTTGCAAAATACATGGGAAAGACAAGACTTGTAGCTGAGACCGGTGCAGGCCAGCATGGAACTGCAACAGCCATGGCAGGTACGAACATGGGATTCCAGACCCACGTTTACATGGGAGCAAAAGATACCGTCAGGCAGCGAATGAACGTTTACCGCATGGAACTGATGGGATCTACAGTCCATCCGGTTGAATCCGGTTCAAAGACACTCAAGGATGCCATTAATGAGGCTTTAAGGGACTGGGTCTCAAATGTTGAGAATACACATTACCTGATAGGTTCTGTGGTGGGCCCACACCCATACCCAATGATGGTAAGAGATTTCCAGAGCGTTATCGGAAATGAGGTAAAAAAGCAGATAATGGAAAAAGAAGGTCATTACCCGGATTCCATTGTAGCCTGTACAGGAGGCGGCAGTAATGCAATGGGAATATTCTACCCTTTCATTGAAGAGAAGGATGTGAAGCTCGTTGCTGTAGAAGCTGGAGGAAGCGGCATGAAATGCACAGAAAAGGCTGCACTACACTCTGCATCCCTTGCTGTAGGAAAAGATGGTGTTCTTCAGGGAGCTCGCACCCGCATACTTCAGGATAAACACGGACAGATCCTTGAATCAAGTTCCGTTTCTGCAGGACTGGATTATTCAGGAGTCGGACCGGAACTGGCATATCTTGCAGATATAGGCAGGCTTACACCACGTGTTGCAAATGATGAGATGGCACTCAAAGCATTCCATGAACTAAGTGTTATGGAAGGAATAATTCCGGCACTTGAATCATCACATGCAGTTGCCCATGTAATGGAAGCAGCAGAGTCAGGAGAACTTGGTGAGCTTGTGGTGATAAACCTGTCAGGAAGAGGTGACAAGGACCTTGAAACTGTTAGAAAGATCGATCTGGGTGAGTAATATGAAATTATCTAGTAAATTCAATGAACTTAAGGCTAAAAATGAAGCTGCATTATTGTCATACGTTTGTGCAGGTGATCCTGATATGGGATCAACTCCGGCAATCGTTGATGCACTGATAAAAGGCGGTGCAGATATCATCGAACTGGGATTGCCATACTCCGACCCGGTAGCAGACGGACCTACAATACAGGAAGCTTCCGAGAGAGCATTGAACGCCGGGATGAACCCAGACAGGTATTTTGAGCTTGTTGCATCCCTTGGAGTGGATGTCCCTCTTGTATGTATGACCTACTACAATCTTGTATTCCAGCGCGGTCTTGACAGATTTACAGAGGATTGTGTGAACTCAGGTATTAGCGGACTTATAATACCGGACCTGCCCGCAGAAGAAAGTGAAGAACTTGCAGAGGCATGTGTTAATAAAGAAATTGACCTGATATTCCTTATTTCACCCGTCACCACCGATGACAGGATTAAAATGATACTGGAAAAATGTTCCGGATTTGTCTATATTATATCAAGGCTTGGTGTCACAGGCGCACGTTCGGATGTCACTGATGCAACAGCACTGATACTTTCCAGGGTTAAGACCGAGGTGCCAAAAGCTGTCGGTTTTGGAATATCCAACGGAGAACAGGCTTCAAAAGTGGTATCTGCAGGAGCAGATGGCGTAATTGTCGGATCTGCTTTCGTGGACATCATATCTTCCGGGGAAAATGTCAACCAGAGACTTGAGGAGCTCGCAAAGAACATCAAAAATGGATGCCTGAAAGACTGATAGCATCTAGCATCTTGAATAAAAAAATAAAACGATGAATAAATTACAGATAAGGTCCTTGAAATATTATATTTCAAAGACCTTTTTGTTAAGACCTTGTTTTGCTTTATTTTAACCTTTTTTAGAAAGGACTGATACTTAAAGCAGATCTTTCATGAAGACAGGAACTTTATTCGAATAACTGGTCCACGAACCATCGAGGATCAAACTTCTGCAGATCATCATATCCCTGACCCATTCCCAGGAACAGGATAGGCTTGCCGGTGATATATGCAATTGAAATTGCAGCACCACCTTTTGAATCGGCATCCGTTTTGGTCAGTATGGATCCATCGATAGGAACAGCACTGTTGAACTGTTCTGCACGTTCCACAGCATCATTACCTGCAACCGCTTCATCAACAAAGATGATCAGATCAGGAGTACTTACACGACAGACCTTCTCAAGCTGGGCCATGAGATTGACATTGGTATGCATCCTTCCTGCTGTATCAGAAAGAATAACATCTGCATTGTTGGCCTTTGCATGTTGCACAGCATCATAGACAACTGCGGCAGGATCTCCACCTTCCTGATGTTTTATCAGCTTGACACCGATCCTTTCTGCATGGATGGCAATCTGGTCGATTGCCCCTGCCCTGAAAGTATCACCTGCTGCAATAACAACAGAATAGTTCATGTCTTTCAGGCGTTTCGCCATCTTTGAGATAGTAGTAGTCTTCCCGGTACCGTTGATACCAATGAAAACGATGTGAACAGGTTTGTCAGCTTCCTTGATGTATTCATCAAGGTCGAAAACATTGGCAGACATCACGTTGTAGATAGCATTCCTGAGCGCCTGCTCCACTAGCTCACCAGTATTGCTTCCGATCTTCTTACGGCTTCCCACAAGTTCTTCCTTGACAGCTTCAACGATCGCTTCAGCCACGGATATAGCAATATCACTTTCAAGCAAGGCCATCTCCAGTTCCCAGAGAGCATCGCTGATATCATCCTCATCAAGAATGACCTCTCTTTCAAAAACGAGCGCTTTTGCCTTTTGGGCAAAACCTATCTTCTGTTTAAATGAATGCTTCTTTGCAGGCCGGTTCTCTTGAGCAGTTGTTCCTTCCTCTGAAGTAAAACCATCATCCTTAACAGGCTCGGAAGGTGTTTCCTTAACAGCTTCAGTGACAGTTTCAACTGTAGTTTCTTCTATAGATTCTTCAATAGGTTCATCTACAGCCTCTACTATTGGTTCTTCAAGATCAACTGCTTTCTCATCGATGGTCTTGCCGATCGATTGCTTGAAATTGTTGAGTTTATCTTTGAGTTTATTGAACACGCAAACTCGTCCTTAAAAATAATAAAAATAAAAAAAGTATCAGAACCTCATGAACAGAGTCACTGAGGACCTTTGTTCCCAATCATAGATTCTATGGACTGGATACGCTGTCCGATCTGAGAAAGGGATCCATTCAGGCGTTCAACTACCTTCACAAGCTCTTCTTTGCGTTTATTAAGAAGTTCTTTTGCTTCAGACGGGGATTTTTCCACACTTACCCCTGCACCAAGACCTACAACGACCTTTTCAACATTAGTAACATTTGCATGTATGAATGTACCGCCCCCCAGAGGAAGCATTGTGTTGATACTGCCTGAAACAGATTCAAGCTCATCAAGGGTCGTTATAGCACGTGTACAGTCCTCAATGGAGATCTGAACCATTCCAGCCTGCTGACGGACGGATTCTGCCTGCTGCTGGAGTTCACGGTGCTGAACTGCGAGATTTCTCACGTCCTGCTCACTTAATTCTGACATATACCTCACGCCTCTTCGACACTGTCGATCTTGATCAATGACCTGTTGATACCATGTTTACTGCCGAAGATAGAGTACGTCTTTTCGCGGGCGTTCTTCTCGTTCTGGCTCTCAATGGCCTTTGTGAAATTTTCCCAAGAATGACCTGCTTTGAATGTGCCTTTGACAACATAATTCTGCATACGGAATCACCTGTTTTATAATGTTTATTTAAGACAATATTATGATCAATCAAAGAACAGAGAATCCTCGATCCTGCCCAATTCATGTCCGGTGGTATTGGAACCTGCCACATAACCCTTTGAGTTGGCCAGCAACCCTGAACCTACTGCCTGTGAACCATAATTTGTAGTCCCCACATCTACAGGAAGATCGAAAACTTCCTCAAGATGAGCAAGTTCCTCCTGCGTCACCATCGGGTGAACAAGAAGGCCTCTGTTAGTAGCCACTCCGGACATCCCGACAGTGCCGAGACCTGCGATCGTACCTCTGTGAACATCAACACCAAGAACCCTTGATATAATCTCCATTGACCTGTCGCTGATATCCGGATGAACAAGTGCAGCGTTATCATTTGCCAGGATCACGTTCCCAGTGGCTGTGAGCCTGTCTGGAAGCACTTCCACAGGGACATCAACATCTTTTAGATCGCCGACACTGGCATCCCTGCATAGCAAAAAACCATTAGAGTTGCCTCTGGAAAGAGAACCTACAACAGTACTGCCATTGATCAATGTAGAAACTACCGTTACATCAAGCATTTCTGTAAGCAGATCAACGACCTTCTTAGTTGTACCGATAGGAACAACTGCCACATCTTCAGTGCATGTCGCAAAAACCCCTAAAACGGGATTGTCATAAATGTTCACTGTTTTGATCATTATTGTCCTTACACTTTTGTTAAATAATATCCATCAATTGAAAGAGGGATCAGGCGAGTTCTGCCTGAACTTCACCATCATCGAACATAGCTGCACGAATGCGTATGGAAGATGGTGGTTTCTGAGAACCTCTTTCCCAAACCTTCTGGTTGACGGAAGCATCGATCTTAATCTGTGAAGGCTCCGCCTTCATGTGTCTTATCAGGTACTTCCTGATAAGTAAAACTGCCCTACTGGAACGCTTCCATCTTGGTGCAAGCTTTGCTTCACGAAGTGGAATGGTGTATATCTGTTCCTTTACCGCGTCT
Source organism: Halobacteriota archaeon (assembly GCA_051749005.1). Classification (GTDB taxonomy): domain Archaea; phylum Halobacteriota; class Methanosarcinia; order Methanosarcinales; family Methanosarcinaceae; genus Methanococcoides. The sequence continues at coordinate 18,767 of JBNJIC010000021.1, forward strand.
TCTGCCATTGTCATCACCTTACTTTACGTCTAAACTGTTTCTTCTCCAGTGTCTTCTCTTAGGGTGGCTAACAACTTGTCTGTTAGTCTTTATGATAACCCAGGTTGGAACACGCTGATTCTGGTTATGCGCCTTTGCCAACCTCATTTTCTGTCCTTTTGTATTGTGGCTCACTTATCTCACCTGTGATTTGATTAATTGTAATGCCAATCTAAAAGATTTGCGTCTATAAATCGATTATCCTATAAATTATTAATCTATGAATGATCAAATCCTGCTTTTGAGTATCATTACATAAAGAGTTGCCCGGCCGGAAATCATCAGACACGCCCGATAACCCTTGATTGAACATGCTCCGGAAAGATCTCAAGTACTTTATCATCACCATGTCGCTGCCTAATCAGTTCACGAAGTTCGGTCTCATAGTCCGCCTTCGAAATACTTTCACTCTGACCTTCTTCTATGACCAGATACTGGCTGACCAGCTTATTAACTGCACTTCTACCATAACCCTGAAGAGGGCAGACATAGTCTACACCAAAGCGGTCCTCTATACTACGAACCTCTGCATCGGTGAGCCTTGGAACGCGATCATCACGCCTAACACCATCTGCGATCAAATAGACATCCTGCTCCTTTGCGAGAGTCTCGATCACGGTACAGTGTATATAATTGATAGCATTCCTCGGATATCCATCTTCAATAATGATATCAAGAGCCGATTCCAGTATACCTTTGTCAAGTTCCAGTACTCTGTGGGAATAACCCAGCTCGTCTGCGGCAACCTTTGCAATTCCCCCAACAGGAAGTATCGAGAAACTGCAGGTCACAAGTTCGACATCAAAGAAAGGGTCAAGCAGGATCGCAGATAATGAACTGTCTTTTCCTCCACTGAACAGTACCTGAGCTTTCATGTTCACATACGTGTGATGGTAGGTTCACGTTTTTTGGGCTGCATCTGTGAAAGAAGCAATTTTAGCTTTTCATCGTCTATCCTGGACTGCAGGCGGCCACTCTGAGCCAACATCACAAGCTGGGATTCGAGCTGTTCTGCCAATTCCTTACGTGATAGTTTAAGGCGAGTAAGCCTCTCTCGTGCCTCAGGGGTCATGATCTGACGAAGGATCGCCTGGACCTGTGCCTCCCTTTCAGCCTGTGCCTGTTCCTGCTGATATGCGGCCTGAGCATCGTTCTCCATCTGAGAAGGTGACTGCTGCTGCTGCTGCATCTCAGCAAGTCTCTTCCTTCGAATAGCTTCAAGATCGTCCACCATTACTTCATCACTTCCTTTCCGATTTATTCATAAATGATCCGATATCGCACCATCATAAGCAACTATTATGTAGCTTAAGCAGGGGAGATCTACTCCCATAGAACCCATTCAGTACTTTGAAAGTTCCGGAATGGTCTCTACAAGCTCGTTCTTGACCTCTGCTGCTGTGTTGTCAAGAATTGACTGGCCTGCAGGAGCGATTACCCTTCCCCTCTTCAAAGTGCGTACAAAGCCTGCATTCTCAAGCTGCTGTAGTGCTTCCCTTGCAACTGAACCGCTTCCCTTTGCTTTCTTGGATGGGTTTGCACCTCTGTTTTTCTTGCCACCATAGACAGACCTGAGCCTCTCAACACCAATAGGGCCCTTCATATAAATTGTCCTCATGATAGCTGCACAGCGGGTGTACCACCAGTCATTATCAATAGGTGGCAGTTCCTTGTGAACACCTGTCTTAACGTGAGCTGCCCATTCGGGAGCATTGATCTGATCGTTCTCTTCTAGTTTCTCTGCCAGTTTTGCAATAATATCTGCAGCAGGAACATCATATGCTGTAGTCATTTTATCCTCCTTGGAATGAAATGTATTGATTGGATTTTTGTTTGTGTTTGGTTTATTCGATAAACTTGTCGCCAGCAAGTATAATTATCTACCATAATTTGTGCATGGAAATACGGTTGTAATTTATCGGTTAGTATATACGTGTTTCGGCAGCCACCATATATTCTTACCACCAGCATTGTATTCTGGAAGATTAACAGTTATTTCCTGAAAGTCTGTGCCCTGCCCGGACCCACAGAGACATATTTTATGGATACGCCCATCAATTCTTCAAGCCTTTCGACATATTTGCGGGCAGCTTCCGGAACATCACAATAACTTTTGGCGCCTGTAAGATCATCGGACCAGCCAGGCATGTCCTCATAAACCGGATTACACCTGTCAAGTTCAGAAGTATCGATCGGCGGATAGTCAAGTCTGTGTCCATCAAGATCATATGCAACACATATCCTGATAGTTTCAAGACCCGTCAATACATCCAGTTTTGTCAGTGCCACACCTGTGTAACCATTCAGAAAGATCGCCTTCTTCAAAAGAGGAAGATCGAACCAGCCACATCTGCGGGACCTGCCAGTCGTCGTACCAAACTCATGACCAATATCATGAAGATGTTTGCCTGCCTCATCATCAAGCTCTGTTGGAAGCGGACCTTCACCCACCCTCGTAATATAAGCTTTGACAATCCCCAGGACCTCATCCACCTTTGTAGGACCTACACCAATATTTGCGCATGCGGAACCTGCAATAGTGCTTGAGGAGGTCACAAACTTCTGAGTACCATGGATCACATCAAGATGAGTGCCCTGTGCACCCTCGGCCCTTACGTTCTTGCCATCCTCTATCCCTTTGTTCACCTCATAGGACACATCAGTAACATACGGTGCAAGTCTTTGCCCAAGCTTCACATACTTATCAATA
>JBNJIC010000022.1:0-21133 GCA_051749005.1 Halobacteriota archaeon
CAACAAGGAACCAGCTCTTCTCGGTGGAAACCTCAAGATCGAACTTAGGAAGCACATATTCCTCCACCCTGATGTCCACCTCGGACATGGATGTGCCGGATGTAGCCTTTACCTTCCAGGTACCAAGGTTCAGTTCGGAAGCCAGAGGCAGGTCGAAATAGGCAACACCATACTTGTTGGTGGTGAGATCATCCTTGAAGACCTTCACACCTTTGGCATCCGAGATCTCCACTGTAGCATTCTGGACCACAGGGACCATGTTGTTGTTCAGGCAAAGCAGCCTCACATGGATGGTCTGTCCCGGCTTGTAGATCGGCTTATCGGTCTCTATGAAGATAGGATTGTTCTGCACGACCTGTATGGTCGTCTCAAAGCCGGATTCCGAACCAACAGGAGTTGCTGTAAGCGTGTAACTGCCCTCCTCGACCTCCGGGACATCGAGCTTCGCAACCGAGTTACCGGATTCAGAAGTAGCTGCCTTTAGCAGTGGGATCTCCTCACCTGAAGCACTTGTAAGCGTGTATTCAAGACAACGGCTTACAGGAGCGTCACCAAGGAAAGCTGACATGGTAACAGAACTTTCACCACCTGAGAAAAATGCTTTCGGGACAAGTATCAGGTACTCATCCTCTGCGGAATAGGTACCTCCTTCCTCACAGGACAAAGCCTCGTTTGCTGGTGGATAATCCACATCCTCATCCTGGCCTATACAGCCTGCCATCAAGATACATGACAGCAGGAACAATACGATGAATGATTTTTGTAAAATTGATATGAATCTCATTTTAGCACTCCCGTAAATTCGATATTTTTATCTAAAGAGAAAATTGGAGCCTATACGGTATATACTTAGCTTAAACTTCGAAAATGTTCGAAGTTATAGAACACATTCACACGGGAGTGCAGATATCAAGTGGTACTTGATGTGTGCTTTGATAGCATATATTTACGGTTTATTCTACAAGATAAAAATACTGCTTTTCATAAACTTCATTGTGGAAAGATTTAAGAGAATTTAGATTAACCTCAAAATTTGAGCACTTGATTATAAATCATTCATAGGGTTGTCTGAAATTATGTTTTTATCGAAATACTCAAGAATTTATTCTTTAAGATCTTCTTCCTTTATCTGAAGTTCGCAGTGATCGTCCGCATCACAGATAATATTTGCAGTTCCAAAGACCTCTTTTACAGGGACAACAAACCCTAATCCTAATCCTGGTTTGTTCAGACATACGGCCTCATTGATACTTTCTATTATTGCACTGGAATTTTCAGATTCTGCAAGTGTAAGCACTATTTCTTTTTCTGGCTCTATCAGCATTCCGAACAATTTCTTGTTCTCATGAACTCCGGTGCCACGCCCAAAAACTATTGTTCCGCCTTTTGCACCTGCTTTTCGGGATGCGTTAACTACATCATCACCCCATCCTTTCTTTACTATGGTTACAATCAGTACCAGATTACTTCCATCATTCATTATCTTCCCTTCCTATATATCTCACATATACACCTAAAAACATTACAAAAATGATGGGTGCCAGGGCTATCAACGCTATCATGCCAAAACCATCAGTTACCGGATCCCTGTTTCCAAGTGACGAAGCAACGCCTACGGACATGGACATCAAAAAAGTGACAGCCATTGGCCCGGTGGCTACTCCTCCCGAATCAAAAGCTATAGCGATATAATCTTTATCACTGACCCACATAAGTATTAAAGCTAACATATAGGCTGGTATTACTATGTACATAAAAGGAATATCATAGACCAGTTTTGCCATGGCTATGCCAACAAATACGGCAACAGCCAGGGATAAAGTATAGAGCATTAAATCTGATTTTATATATCCACTGGATGATTTCTCTATTTGATAGCACAATATTCTTACAGCAGGCTCTGCAAAAGTAGCAAGGAAACCAAGTAGAATGCCAATAGGGATCAGTATCCATTTTTGCTCAATATTACCGAAGAAATAGCCCATCTCTATACCCACGGGGAAAAAACCATTGTAAACACCATAAAGGAATAGTACCATTCCTGCAGCTGTCATGCTTATTCCCATTAACAGCTTTATAAGTTCCGAAGAGGGGAATTTGAGATATAATAACTGAAAAATAATAAAGAATATAATGAGAGGCAGCAAAGCCTCGAAGACCTCTAGAACGATAGCGAGCAGGGTTTGTCCATGCTCCACGCTGCTCAAGCAAATACCCCCATGAGCATTACACTGATTATCGGTCCAATGGATGCCAGACCGATGAACCCGAAACCATCGGAAAGTTCTGACTTTTCACCCAGAACAGACACAGTACCTATGCCCAATGCAAGGATAACCGGAACTGTCATAGGTCCTGTTGTTACGCCTCCAGCATCATAGGCTATGGCAATGTACTCCGGGTTTGTTAAAAAAGAAAGCATTATGACGATCAGATAGCCAGCGGTCAGTAGATATTTTATGGGCACACCATACACAATCCTGAGCATTGAAACTGATACAAAAAAACCCACACCGCAAGCAATGGAAAGTATCAATAAATTCCGAGAGATGCTGTCATCGGACACAGAATTAATCATGGTACTCAGTACCCTGACATCAGGTTCTGCAATTGTTGCCATAAAAGAGAGCAAAAATGCAACAGCTACTATGAAAAGCAGCGAATTGTGCTTTGGCAGTTCGGCACCAATAGATTCACCTATCGGTAACATTCCTATCTTTACACCCATAAGGAAAAGCACCATTCCTCCAATAACCAGCAATGCTCCTGTAACGAAAGACAGGAACATATCTGAACTCATACCTATCATAAGCATTATCAGAAGAACTACTCCGCTCAGGGGTAATACAGCCAGGAAAACCTCCTTGAAAGTCTCTTTAAAATCTTCTATCATTATATGATCCTGTTTTTTAACCCCTTATATCCGGATTCCCGGATATGGCAATTCCACCTCTATAACTGATTTTCTTCACAATACAAGAAAGTGGCGAAGATCTAAACTAATTTTATTGTTATCTACTATAAATATTTATTCTTCATAGTCTACATATTCACTTTCAACTTGTATCTAAAAGCAAGGATTGATAATTACATTTAAAGAAGAGCAAACGTGCCAGTTGACAAAATCGATTTGATGCTCAATTATGGCTATGCTTTGCTTGATGCCACTAATGGTTGCATCTGGGTAACCTGCCTCTTTGATTCTTCTTCCAGCTGAATCCAATAATTTGTCCTGATCGTATATTCCCATTCATGATCGCTTCTTTTTTCTTCTTTATATTGAGTCCCATTCGTGGTGAAAGTATTTGCTTGAATGTGTTTTCGACAATGATACCTCGAAACCATCCAAACTTATAATTCTAATTTAGGAAATATCTCAATCAATATCAGAGCAGAAAGAAGACATAAAAAAGAAGAAAATAAAGAAATCGTTAATAAAAGTGAAAAAGGTCAGTCCATAAGATGAAGACCCGCCTGTTTTGCCTCTTCCAGAAATTCAGTGTCTTTCAACAAATCACGGGGAAGATCAAATCCTGCAACGACCAACCCGTCCTTGATCTCCATTCCCAAGAAGGTCTTCAGGACTTCGGCGAACTCATCGGACACGCTCTCATAGGACGCCTTCTCGGGATCACCCTGGGACCTTACGATCATAGCCTTCTTCCCAACAGGTATCCTTGGTTTGAGCTCACCATCCACAAGTGCATAACAGCGGTCAAGGAAAAGCCTCATCTGGCCTGAGAACTGCAGGAAATAGATCGGGGCTCCGAACACGAAACCGTCTGCCTCCTCTATTTTCGTGTAGACCTCTGTCATATCATCCTTGATCTTGCATTCCGGCATCACATTACAGAAACCGCATCCCTGACATCCCTTGAAGTCCAGTTCATTGATGTAGATCGTTTCTGTCTCAGCACCGCTCTCTGCAGCGCCTTCAAGCACTTTCTGAACTACCATGTCCGTGGTCCCGTTCTTGCGGGGACTTCCTACAATACCCAATACTTTCATAATTTCACATCCTGAGATAACAATACATATGTAGATATTTTATGCGTGAACTACCACCCTATGAATAGGATGGATTCCTGTTTCATCCCTTTCTCTTTTGAGAACAAGTCCACAAGCTCTTCCCGTAGTTCCTACGGTGCTTAAATCCCTATCAAGTTCTGCTTATCTAAAGCAAACTTTTTGATATTGATAGCGGCATTAATATCTCTATCATGATTTGTTTCGCAATCAGGACAATTCCATTCTCTATCTGCTAATGTTAAATTTCCATTGTGGTAGCCGCACACATTACAGATTTTAGTTGATGGCTCAAATTGCCCGATGCGAAGTATTGTCTTTCCGTACCATTCGGCTTTGTATTCGAGTTTTGTTACGAAAGAACTCCATGATACATCGGCAATGCTTTGTGCAAAATTGTGATTTTTCAACATACCGCTAACATTCAATGTTTCCAATGCTACAGCTTGATTCTCGCTTATGAGCTTAGAGGATACCTTGTGTTGAAAATCATTTCTTTGTTTGCGTATTTTCTCATGAAGTTTTGATACTGTAAGTCTAGCTTTCGCTTTGTTCTTTGAACCTTTTTGCTTCCTCGATAATCTTCTTTGAAGGACTCCAAGACGCTTCATTGAATTTTTGAGATATTTAGGATTCTCAATTTTCTCTCCGTTGGAAAGAACAGCGAAATCTTTAATCCCTACATCAATCCCTACAGTTACCTTTTCGTTGAATATGGATTTAGCAGGCAATTCCTGTTCATCATCCACAAGAATACTGATATAGAACTTTCCAGTTGATGTTCTGGATACTGTTGCTGTTTTACCAACGCCGGAGAATCCTCGATGTATTTTTGTTTTTATCCATCCGATTTTAGGAAGTTTTACTTTGTTAGCATCAAAATCCACTTTGTATAACTGTGGAACTGAAAACGATTGTACTGGATTTTTCCTTGACTTGAAATGAGGAAATCCTTTTTTCTCTCTGAAAAATTTAGTAAATGCATTTTCAAGGTTAAGAGTTGCACCCTGTAATGACTGAGAGTTGATGTCTTTTAGCCATACATTTTCTACTTTCAATTCGGTTATCTTAGCGTTCAATGCAAATCTTGATACTGATTTTCCGTCCTGTTCATAGGTCTTTATTTTCTGTTCCAAACCCCAATTATAGATGAATCGACATGCACCGAAATGTTGTGAAAACATCTCTTGTTGTTCTTTTGTAGGATACATTCTATACTTGTAGGCTTTTAACATACAATGTTATATACGTACTTATCATATTATATATTTTATGTTAAGTTAAAAAACAAAACATTGTAACTGATAAAGTTATCTAAAGATATTCAACGTCTATTTCACAGAACTTAAAAGTGAGAACAAAATGACAGACGAAAAGGACAGGGACCAAAAGCAGAAAGAGAAGCAAGAGCAAGAACTGCCCGACGATGAAGATCTCGATGAACTTATGATCAAGACAACCAGGTCACAGATCCGATCGGACTACAGGCGCAGCCTTGGATATGAGAACTCACGAAGATGCATGGACATGAAGAAAAGCAAAAAAGATGAATGATCCTGCTCATCCGATCTTCAACCGGCATCAGCGACTTCATCAACTTTTCAGACTACCAGCCTTTTCTTCATCATATTGACCGAGACCACGAAACCTATTGCACAGACAACCACTATCCAGAGGAGATTTCCCAGCAGGAAAAATCCCGGTGCTCCAAAGGTGAGTGCCCTTATTATGATCACAACATGGGTCAGTGGCAATATTGCCAGTGCAACATACTGGATGATCTCAGGCAGCACATCAAGAGGGAAGAACGTTCCACTGAACAGGAACATCGGCGTAATGAAAAGCAGTATCGGATAATTGATGGACATTATATTCGGGGTTACCGCTGCAATTGTCATTCCAAGGCATGCGAAGAGCAAACCTGCAAGGAAAGCGAACGGTATCACCAGCAGTGAATGTGGAAAACTGATGAGCCCGAACAATGCGATCACAGGAAGCATCAATGTTGCACTTATGGTGCTTCTGGTAGCTCCCCACAACAGTTCTCCGATTATGACATCATCGATGCTCAAAGGGGTTGCAATGATGGAATCAAAGGTCTTCTGATAGTACATCCTCACATAGGACCCATAGCTGCATTCGAAGAACGCACCATACATCACCGAAACAGAGATCAGCGCCGGAGCTATGAACTGCGCATAGGGTACACCGTCTATCTCCTCAATGAAAAGCCCAAGCCCGAAACCCATTGCAAAAAGGTAGAGCAGAGGCTCAATGAACGGCGGCAAAAAATTGAGCTTGACGTTCTTCATGAAAACGTCCTTGTTCCGTCTCCAGACCTTGATAGCTCCCGGCGTCAACTCCGGGACCTTGAAATACATCCCTATCCCCATCGATCTCATTCCCTCAGTTTCCTGCCCGTAAGCTTCAGGAACACATCCTCCAGCGTCGAAGCCCTTGCAGTAACACTTGTAAGCTTACACTCCGACAACAGATGGTCTGTCACTTCCTGCGGGTTATCTGTATATATCTGCACTTCCTCCCCCAGGACCTCATAGTTCGCCTGATGATTATCAAGACATGAGATCACACCAGGAGCAGCCTCAGTTTCCACTATGGCAGGACCTATGTTCTCATTGATCATTTCCTGCGGACTGCCTTCCACGAGTATCTTCCCATAGTCCATGATCACTAGTCTGTCACACAACTGGGAAGCCTCCTCAAGATAATGCGTGGTAAGCACAATGGTCACCCCTTCCTTCTTAAGCCCCTTGAGCTTATCCCACATCAGATGCCTTGACTGAGGGTCCAGCCCCACCGTAGGCTCATCCAGTATCAACAACCTGGGCTTATTTATCAATGCCCGCGCCAGTACCAGTCGCCTCTTCATACCTCCGGAAAGTGACTCTGTCATCGTATCCTTCTTCTCTTCCAGATGCACGAACTCCAGAAGCTCGTCCACTCTCCTTCTGGCCTCATCCTCAGGAATATCAAAATAGCGCGAAAAAACAAGGAGGTTCTCATAAACAGTAAAATCCGGATCCAGGTTGTTCTCCTGCGGGACAACACCCATATTGAACTTGATCTCACGCTGATGTTCATTCACATCCATCCCGAAGACCTCCAGCCTGCCCGAAGTCATGGGAGAGATACACTGTATCATACGCATGGTAGTGGTCTTGCCCGCACCATTGGTCCCCAGAAAACCGAAGACTTCTCCCTCTTCCACAGAAAAGGCCACTGAATCCACGGCCAGAAAATCCCCGTATACCTTTTTCAAATCCTCAGCTACAATAACAGCAGTAATGATCCATCACCAGTTCCTTTTTCTTAATAAATAATTGCCATGGGACTTGATATAGATTTCTCATTTTTCTTATTATGTCAATGAAAATGAAAGTAACTCTCGAAACAATAAAACATCAAAAGGAATAAAAGTCCGCTTGAACAAAGCGAAACGGACGCAGGTTCCCGAATCGCAATTCGGGTGGTGGGGCCGCTGAGATTTGAACTCAAGTCGCAAGACCCCCAGCCTTGCAGGATGGACCAGGCTACCCTACGGCCCCACGGGGTCGGACTATAATAAGACTTTTCAGTATATCATTCTTTCTGAAAAAAGCCAAAAAAAGAGTGCAAAAGTAAAGCTTTAAGCTTGCTCCCACTGCTCATATGCGTTCACGATCTCCTGTCCCTCAAGGAAAACAAGACCATGAAGACGGGCATATTCCATTGCATCTTCTTTAGAGAGGGCCTTGCCACTGGAATCGTCAAGCATCTCACAGACCACCATTGCTGGTGTGACACCTGCCATCTTTGCGATCGCAATTGAGAGCTCTGTTTGTCCCCTGCGCTCATGGACCAGCCTGTCAGCTGCACGCAGAAGCGCAACGTGCCCGGGTGTACGGAACTCAGAGCCAAAATCAGTATTTTCACCATCCAGAGCCTGTTCTGTGATCTTTGAAAGCTCGTTTATGGTCAGTGCCCTGTCGTTGTCAGGGATACCTGTACGCGTCTTCCTGTGGTTTACCCATATGGAAAAAGAAGAACGGCTGTCGTAGGCAAGGTCTCCACCCCTTTCAACTGTATTACCAAGGGCAGGATAGTTCTTTGCCTCATCACGCAGGATGTCGGAAATAAAAGGAAGACCAAGTTTTTCAGAAGCTTCACCATCAAGGGAAACACAGATCAGTCCGCCACCGTCCCTGCGCATCCAGCGCACATCGTCAGGAGTTACAGCTCCTGCAGCGATCACAAAATCAGTCTCTCCTTCACGGCTGTCGGAATCGAAGATGAAAAACATCTCGCCGCTTCTTGCAGCCTTCAATGCTTTATTGATATTGTCACTGTAATTTTCATCGGAACTCATAGGATCACTCACATGCACTTCGGTCTTCTATTGTAATCTTTAATTCATCTCCATCCTTAAGCTTCAGGGTCTCCCTGAGATGGACCGGGGCTATGATCTCAAGCAGATCATGGGGATAATGTGAACGCTCAGGGGTAACCACTGCAGCACGAATACCTTCAACCTCCACAAAGTAGCAATTGCAGCTTCCAAAAGTACGCTGCCCGTTGGTAAAACCAGTTATCTGTATCGTATCCTTCGGTTTGGTTTCCTTCTGCACGTCCGCGCTATGATCGGTAAGTCTCACATTAAGGGTCCCAGGGTATGGTACAAAGTCCAGCTTTTCCTTGAACTGGGAACTGTAGCCTTCCTGGGAAATATAATACTGTCCTTCCCCAAGACCTGTTATCACATTTCCGTGTAGCTCCACCTTCTTCTCATCTCCACAGAAGATGTGCCTATAATCATTGTACTCTCTTTCAAGCCAGGTGCGGCCTTCGTCCGTAATTGAGATCATCTGGCCTTCAGGGATAATACTGCGTTTTATGAGACCTTCCTCTTCAAGCTGTTTTAACGTCCTTGCAGCTGTCTTGGAACTGGTGAAAGTGTATTTAGTGAACTCACTGGACGAAATCTTGACAGGCTTTTTCAGTGCACCCAGAAGAGCAAGGTGTTTCAAAGAATTTATGCGATGCATTTTGTGATACCTTCATCAGCTCAAATATGAGATGCATCTCAAATATGAGATGAAAGGAAATAAACCTTTTGTTTTACAGTGGCTATATTAAGAATGTTTTATAATATAATAAAGAGATAATTAGTTCAAGTTCCCGGATGCCATACACGCAACGGGACACAAGGCCATTGCCTTGTTCCTAAGGAGAGGGATGGATGGTATACAGATGGTGCAGAGAGGGTGAGAACAGACCGGATTCCGATGGCTGGCGTCTGAGCCTTTACAAACTGATCTTTGAGGCCGATTCTCCCTATGGTAAATACTTCGACGTAGCCCTTATAGCCACCATTATCCTGAGTGTTGTTGTAGTAATGCTGGACAGTGTTCAATCCATCAAAAGCATTCATCATGAAACGCTATATATGGCAGAACTCATGTTCACCGCTCTTTTCACCATTGAGTATTTTCTGAGGATGATCTGTGTCAAAAGCAAAAAACGCTATGCAACCAGTTTTTTCGGTATCATAGACCTTCTCGCAATTATCCCGACATACCTCAGCATGCTCCTTCCGGGAAGTCAGTACCTCCTGATAATAAGAATTTTGAGACTATTAAGAATATTCAGGGTTCTGAAGCTCGTCCAGTACCTTTCGGAGGCTGAAATACTGGTACAGGCCCTTAAGGATAGTAGCAAAAAGATAACAGTCTTCACATTTACTGTCCTGAACCTCGTGATAATAATGGGCTCCCTGATGTACGTCATAGAAGGAGAACAAAACGGATTTACAAGCATCCCGCGAAGTATCTTCTGGGCCATAACAACCCTGACAACTGTAGGATACGGTGACCTTGTACCCGTTACACCGCTGGGACAGGCTATGGCATCCGTTGTAATGTTGCTCGGTTATTCAATTATAGCAGTTCCCACAGGTATAGTCACCCATTCGATCATAAACCGCAGCCTGACAGCCATGCCTATAGAAGTAGCAGAAGCGACAAAGGATGTCGCAGTGAACATCGTATGCCACAACTGCGGACTTCAAGGCCACGATACTGACGCTTACTACTGTAAATACTGTGGAGCAAAGCTTTGAAAATCACTTTAAGATAAAGGATGTTGATAACATGGAGATATTACTGAGCACAACGATCGATACCTTACTGGTAATAGGTCTGACAGCAGCTTTCCTTTTTTCTGATATCGCTATCCGTCACAACCTGAGGATGGACCTATCAGGTACCGGTCCGGACCTTGCGATCGGGGCATTCTCAATTCAGATATCTGTAATAGCCGCATTGCTCACAGGTAAGGTCACACCGGATATTGCCAATGACAGTATTCTTCTCGTCCTTTTTGCATCCCTCTGGGCAACAACAATGTGGCAAAGCTCAAACAGGAAAGCATTCAGTCATACGATCTCATTCATGATCGGAACCATAATCCTGGCGATTGCAACAGCTAACCTACTGGGACTTCATGAACCTTCCATACTTGGACTTCTGGTAGCAGTTGCAGTATTGCTTGGTTTCATCGGCTCCATCTTAACAAAGAATCTCTACAATGAATCCATTTCCAGGAAATTCGACTATATGCTGGGCAGGGTCACAGCCTACGATGTGATCGAGGTATCCTCAAAACAAAGCTCAAAAGATGCAGATGATCCACTGTCTCCGGCAGTTGACAGCATCCGTTGCGCTATCAGGAACAATGATGAGAACAGGTACACAGCAGGACTACGGAAGATTACAAACCTCTCGCAGAACCTCATGACAGGTTCAAAGGAGACCACGGATATCTCCAGGCATGTGAATGCTCATTTGCTGGAAATGGGTTTGATCGCACTGGAAAAAAAGGGCAATGCAAAAAAAGAAATTGTCAGTTCCATAGGAAGCATCGGAAAATCAGCTGCAGAACATGGAAGCCAGAATGGTGCTGTTTCATCGATCGCCACCATCGGTTCCCTTTTCGCAGCGGCAAAAAGAAAAAATACAACTGGTATACAGATCAACTTTGTTGAGGCTTTGGGCGCTATCACAAGAATGGCCGCCAACCATAAACAGGAAGCAACAGTCGAGAAAGGACTTGTCCTGCTCAAGGAGATAGCCGATCATGCTGCATTCTCAGGTGACCCTTCAACAGTGAACGCTGTCAGGGAAGAACTCGTCGAACTTGCAAGAATAGCAGTGAACAAAGAACAAACAACCTACCTCAGGTCGATCGTACTCACAATGCGTGACATCGGTAACAGGATTCTGAGACTGGAAGGCAGCGAAAGGCAGGAAGCTTTCAGGAAACTTATGGACTCCTTCAGGAGAATGGGTAAGTTCATGTCAGGCAGAGACCTGCTTGAAACAACATGGGCAATAAGCGACCTCGGAATAGCAGCCTCACGGGAACATCTGGAAAATGAGACCCTGAGAACAATAAAGGAACTTGAAGAGGTAGGGATCACAGCTCTCAAAGGAAGTTCTGATGGAAAACCTGACAAGATGGCTGATGAGATCGTCCGTCAGGTAATTATTTCACTCCAGGAGATATGCGTCTCCTCAATGCGTTACGAGCTTACATCGGCTTTCAGTGCAGTTGCAAGTGCCTTTTCAGGAATGGAAAAGTATGATGAAGCCGCCATACTGATACAGGATGCAGTGATGGATATTGGAGAATATAGTAAAGGTGAGGATAAACTCTACCATGTATTCATGAAAAAATATGGCGGGGAAGAATACTGATCCTTGATAACTGTCTGAACTTCGAAGTTTGAAAATAAAATAATATATCATGGAACCCTCGAACTATCTTTCACTTATAGCTCCATTCGGGATGAACTGTGGCATCTTCAAAAGGCTTACCTGAGGAATAAGAACATGTGCCCCGGTTGTAGAAGATTAGATGTTACCAGCTCCAAATGCAAATAGATCAAGCCTATCCTACTTTTGAAAATGGCAGGGAACAATTCTGCTTTGAGTGTAAAAAATACCCCTGCAGCAGATTAAAACAAATGAAAAGACAAGATGGGCCTGTCCTGAATGTGGAGGTACTATTTGTGTACATGGGGGAGCCTGTTCCAGCTGTGGAAAAAAGAAAGACTGATTTCTTTGAAATACGCAGATCTGCCATTTGACCCTAATATTATGTTAAACGCTATGGACATAACATATATGTATTGTAATAGTCTTCTAATCCATACTAAATAATCAATTATGTAGGTGTTTTAATGGAACTTAACGGAGTAGAGATCGAAGATACATTCGCAGAGGCCTTCCCAATTAAGATGGCCCGTGTACTGATCACAGCCGCAACAATGCGCTGGGCAACAGTTGCAGCTCAGGAAGCAACCGGGTTCGGAACATCCGTAATCGGATGTCCTGCTGAAGCCGGCATTGAGATGTTCGTAGACGGTAGTGAGACACCAGACGGCAGACCAGGTGTTTACATCCAGATCTACACTTTCGGATACAAGTCACTCGAAGGACAGCTCCTTGAGCGCATTGGCCAGTGTGTCCTCACAGCACCAACAACCGCAGTGTTCAACGGTTTCCCTGATGCAGAGAAGCAGTTCGACACAGGGAACAAGCTCAGGTACTTCGCAGACGGAACAGAGTCCCAGACAGAGGTCGGAGGCCGCAAGATGCACGTGATCCCAATGATGGAGGGTGACTTCCTTGTAGAGGACTCCCTTGGTGCAATAGAAGCTATTGCAGGAGGAAATTTCTTCATTTTCGCAGATTCACAGATGAACGCTCTTACTGCTGCAGAGAATGCAGTTGATTCCATCCAGGCTGTCGAGGGTGTAGTCACACCATTCCCGGGTGGGATCGTTGCAAGTGGTTCCAAGGCAGGAGCAAACAAGTACAAATTCCTTAAGGCAACAGCTAACGAGAAGTTCTGCCCAAGCATCAAGGATCAGGTAGAAGGTTCAGAGATCCCTGCAGACGTCAACTGTGTCTACGAGATAGTCATCAACGGTGTGGACGCAGACGCTATCAACGAAGCAATGGCAACAGGTGTCGAAGCAGCTGTAAATGTCCCGGGTGTCAAGAAGATCACCGCAGGTAACTACGGCGGAAACCTCGGACCACACAAGTTCAACCTGCACGACCTTTTCTAAGGTCGTTACTTTTTCTTTTCTCTTTTTAATCTCATTTTCAATTTTAGCTGTATTTTTTAATTTTAATATACACTGTCTTTACCAGAAGCATCAATAACAATTCATTCACAAAAAGGTAAGATCATGCAGGTATACCTCCGTCACACTGAGATAATCGACTGGAAACACCTGGAAGTTGAAAAGCTGGCAAAAGAACTTGCTTACGGTCTGGATGATCCTGTGAAAATAACAGGGAAATGTTTTGAATGGGTAAGGGATGAAATATATCACAGCCATGACCACTGCATGGAACCCATCACCCTGAAAGCCTCCGAGGTACTGGCAGCAGGGACAGGATACTGTTATGCTAAAAGCCATCTTCTGGCGTCTTTACTGAGGGCGAACGGAATTCCCACAGGTTTTTGTTACCAGCGTCTGAGCAGGAACGAAAACGGTGAACCTTTCTGTCTTCACGGACTGAATGCTGTCTACCTGCCCAAGATCGGATGGTTTCGGATCGATGCAAGAGGAAACAAGAAAAACATTGACACGAAGTTCAACCCACCGGAAGAATCACTTGCATACGAAATAAAGGTAAATGGAGAAGCTGACCTTCAGGAAATATGGGCCGATCCATTACCTGCATCGTTGAAGTGCTGACAAAATACGACAATTATGAAGACGTCTGGGAGAATCTTCCTGACATCCAATTGATAAAAAACCGGTCATAATTGATGGATCAAAGAAAGATATTACAAAACCAGAAAATACTAAAAACAAAAACCATTGCAAAAAGATTTCAGGCAAAAGGCCAACTCAAAGGCCTATTGCCATAAGACCTGTATTGATAACTTCCCTCGGATCGATACCTGCTACCTGCATCATCACATAAACACCTATGAACGTACCGATGGTACTCCCTATGTTTGCAAGTGCTGCAACCATGATCACGCGGAAGAAATTATTCTCCTGAAGTTCCTTGAAGCTCTCCAGTTTTACCATTTCCTTCAGGTCTGCAGTTGTGGGGTTTCTCTGCTTAGCTTCCATAAGGCCTGCAAACCATCCGGCCGCCATCATTGGGTTCAGTGATGTAAGCCATGCCACAAGGAAAGCAGTGATCACAGAATAAGGATGACCTTTTGCAAGGGCAGCTCCGATGGAACTAAGGATTCCGTTTATGATGAACCACCATCCAAAGGCAAGCAGCAAGAGCTCAATTGGTGTACCTGACATTATCAGCAGCAGAAATGTTGCAATAGCTATGCCCACTATTCCAATTCCTATTATCTTCATGAAATTGAAGCGTTTCTGAGGGAGTTCGGTAAGTGAGGACATCGGAGGTATGGACTTCGGGTCCTTGAGATATTGCTCAACTCCCGCCCTGTGACCCGCACCAAGGACCGCAACGATCTTCTTGTTGCCTCCTCTGGCAGCGCGGATCAAATTCCCTGCAATGTAGGCATCCCTTTCATCGATCAGGACAGTTGCAGCATTCGGGGATGCCTCACGCAGCTCATCGGTGAGCATGGTAACCATGTCCTGATTGGTGATGTTGTCAATATCAATGTTCTTTGAAGAACCGATCCCCAGAGCAGATGCAATAAGCGTCACAACAATGTTCAGTTTTTCGAAGAAACCCATCTTGCTCCAGAAACGCTGCAGGGTCAGCTGGATATCTCGATCAACAAGAGCTATCCTAGCACCACTTGCTTCTGCTGCATCGATGGCTGTGATCATCTCAGCACCTGGCTGAACGCCCATCTCATTGCCGATCTTCTTCTGCACATAGGCAAGCAACAGGTGTACGAGGAAATAGTAGATCTTGCCGCCGCTCAGGATATCCTTGATAGGTACCTCCGAGTCCTTGACCTCACCTTTCAGTGAATCGTACCTGCTCTTGCAAAGTTCCACGGCAACTATATCGGGCTTCTCCCGCTCGATAGTATCAATTACTTCGTTGACACTCTTCTCCGAAACATGGGCTGTTCCCACTATAATTATCTGAGAAGGCTGAGGAGTAGTTTGAAGAGCATCCGGCTGCTTTACCATAGGAGCAAGGGGGGCAGTTTGTGAAAAAGTTCCATCACCATGGCCCGAATAGGCCGAACCGGATACTGTATCGTAATTATAATTAGAAGCAGCTTTCTGAGAATCCGTAACGACCTGTTCATCCGGTTTCTCTTCTGCTGCTTTGTAAGTCATACTGTCCATTTTCTATATCACTCGTTCAATAACATCATCGTGTGCATCAGGTCTGTCCTGGAAAGGATACCACAAACCGATCCGTCTTCATCGACCACCAGTAACCTGCCAATATTATTGGAGGTCAGCAGCTTAAAAGCATCTGATGCGGTCGCTTCTTTTGATACTGTTACGACATCCTTTGTCATGACATCGGACACAAGTACGCTGTACCTGTCCAGAGGCATAACCTTGCGTACATCTGTAAATGTGATGATACCTTTTAAAGTGTTTTGTTCGATCACCGGATAACCCATATGTTTTTTCTCGAACATGAACTGTGTCAGATCATCAATTGTCAAAGACGGTTTTACGGATACAATCTCTTTGCTCATAACATCATTTACCGGAACTTTTTCAAGGGTCACAGTGACAGCTGTGGAACGATCCTCACCGGATGCTCCCATGTAAACGAAGATAGCAATAAGGATCAACCAGGGGTTCCAGGGATTTGACAGCAGACCAAGCAGACCAAGCAGGAAAGCGAACATTTTTCCGACACCTGCTGCTACGTGTGTTGCTTGTATATAGGTCATCTTCCTTGCAAACCATGCACGCAATATACGTCCGCCATCCATCGGGAAAGCCGGAAGAAGGTTGAAAATGCCAAGAACTATGTTGATCGAACCAAGTAATTGCACCATCCTGAATATCAACGAATCAGCAAAACCGGATATAGCACCAGCGATTATAAAATTGAGCAACAATAATGAACCACCAATTATGAAACTGACAAGTGGTCCTGCAAAAGCCATCTTAGCTTCCTGCATGGGATCTCTTGGTATCTCCTCCATGGAGGATGCACCTCCAATCAGGAAGAGAGTGATATCTGTGATTTCCACACCGTACTTCTTTGCAAGATAGGAATGACCCAGTTCATGAAGCAGGACGCAGGCAAAAAGAAGTACAGTAGTCAAAAATGAAAGGAAGTATCCAAATGTTGCCGGAACCACATCACTAAACCCATATGGTGCCGGATTCATGGCAAAAACAAATGCAAATAGAGGAAGCACTATAAGAAACGTTATGTGTATCTTGATGGGAATACCAATGATAGTTCCAATTTTGAAAGAATTTGCCATAGATTCAAATTTCAGCTTTATTATATTTAGTATATCCGGTCGATACACAAATTTCTGCTTGTACTACTCTTCTCTTTAAAGCTTCCTTTAACAACTGAATGACACCATCGTAATTCCTGAAATTTTCACCAAATAATACTTTCACCTCGCTTGGCTTAATGGTATATATGCTCAAAACATAGGGTAGTATTAGTCACGGATTCGATAGGTACACGCCTTTACAAGTTTCAAGGCTAGGTACCATCGATCCATCCCCTCAATCCGTGCACTTCTTTTTTTAAGGTAGTAAAAAGATTAAATCAAAAAGATCACAATACAGTCATCAAATCAGTTTTGCAAGATCATTAAGGAAAAGATCCACAGTATCACCATTGATGTGAGGCATGACTACCAGACGCAAAGCGCGAGGATTTCTTGTTATGGAAACATGCCATCCAAACTCATCAAGTAATCTCTTTCTGACATCATCAGCATTCGGAACTCTAAGAGCCAGAACATTCATGACAGGATCAATGACAGGATCAATTCCCATTGCTTCAGCACCTGTAACGATCTTTTCAGTCTGTTCCATACACTGATCTATAACACTTCTGTATCCTTCCTTTCCAAAATGTTTCATCACAGCATATGTGGAAGCTACTGCTGCACCGCTTCTGGTACCCGTTAATGAATACTGCTTGCTGATACTGAGATATGGAGTGTGGATCTCAAGATCATCTAGGTATTCCGATCTCCGAAACATTAATCCACCTGAAGGAATTGTGCTTAAACCCATTTTATGAGGATCGATTGTCATTGAAGTTACTCCTTCAACATCGAAATCATACCGGTATTCCACATTCATAAACGGAAGCACAAAACCTCCGAAAGCAGCATCAACATGCAGAAAAAGATCTTTTTCAAGAGCTATTTCCGAAAGCTCTTCAATAGGATCTACCTGGCCAAATTCTGTTGTTCCAACAATACCAACAAGACCTATTGTATTTTCGTCTGTCAATGAAATCACAGAGTTAGTATTCACTTTAAGAGTTTCATCAAGACAAGCTTTTCTTATTTCAACTCCTGAAAGGTCCGCAACCTTGTCGAAAGAAAAATGTGCGGATTCCGGCATGACAACATTTGGATTTTCAATATCTCGCCGGGAATTAACCATGGACCTTATTGCCTGTATATTTGATTCAGTTCCACCGGTTGTTAAATAACCACATTCTCCAGGATTGTTATTATGATGTAAAAGGGAACCGAACATTTTCAGTACCTGTTTTTCAAGATCATATGTTCCCGGGAAAAGACCCGGATCTCCCATATTCGCTTCAATGAATTGAGTATGGGCTAAAACTGCAATTTCATGTGGATAAGTACACATTGAACTTAAGACACGAGCATAACTTGTATCTCTGGATTTTGCGTTTTTCAAAATTAAGAGGATCTCTTCTCTGGATATTCCGGTTTCTTCCATGAATTCTCGTTTAATAGAATATAGAACCTATTTAAAACAATTTTGTTCAAATATATTTAAGGTTAAAAAACGTTAAAGGTTCTTTGAATTTTTAAAGCTTAAAAATGTTAAACTTCAACAATTTTAATTTCCAGTTTTTTAGTTCTTTTTTGTTAGAGATCATGAGGGTCACCCCATTGTTTCAACTGGAGTATTTTGGTTAATTTTAATTCTGCTTTTTTGATTTAGAGAAAGGTTTATTAATAATTAGTTTTATATTAGAACCATCACGTATTTTTTTATTATTATTAAAAATATGTTCTCATATTTTTTTTCTGGACTCCAGTTGAAATCATGGGGTCACCCTCCTTTATAAAATCTCCAAACGAAATAAAGGGGTCTTTGCTCCATAAGAACTCATTTTCAGTATATTATATATAAATAAATCCTAGAATATGGAAATGTATTATTTCTTCTAATTGTGTTTTTACGCTAATTTCGAGTCTCTTTTAAAATCTGCAATGGAAATGAAGGGGTAATTACCATAAGGGTTAATAAGGTACACTTCCATTGGATCGTGTGGAGAATTAAAGCTTTCACTTTCTGAATATAATTAATTTAAGCGTCAGTGCATTATTCAGGAGTGAGTTTGTGTAGTTTGATAGTAGATTGTAAATAATACCACATTATCACAGGGGATTCGTATCGACTCAAATTTCACTTTGCAGTATGAAGGCATTTTGAAGTTTTATTCTTGCTACATTCCCTTCTATCTCATCAGATTAAATTCATGGAAGGTTGAAAATGGAGAATAAATCATTAGATGGATTATTTGAGAACTTACTACAAAATGAGTCTCTTTTCAAAAACAAAGAGGTTTTGAGACCTTCATATACACCTGCATCCCTGCCACACAGGACTGAACAGGTTAGCACTCTTGCTACGATTCTTGTTTCAGCTCTTAGGGGGGATACACCATCTAATATCCTTATCTATGGTAAAACAGGTACTGGTAAGACTGCTGTTGCACGCTATGTTGGTATTGAACTTGAAAGGAAGAGTGAGGACATTGATATTGAATGTTCTGTACTGTACCTTAACTGTGAAGTAATTGATACTCAGTACAGATTGCTGGCAAACCTTGCAAAACACTTTGGTGAGGACATACCAATGACCGGTTGGCCTACAGATCAAGTATTCACAAAGTTCAAAGAGGCTATTGATGCAAAAAAACAGGTTATCATCATTATTCTTGATGAGATTGACAAACTTGTTAAGAAAGGAGATGATGTCCTGTACAACCTTTCACGTATCAATACTGATCTTGGAAATGCGAAGGTAAGCATGATAGGCATTTCCAATGACCTGAAATTTACTGAGTTCCTCGATCCGAGGGTAAAGAGTTCCCTTGGTGAAGAAGAAATAATCTTTCCTCCTTACGATGCCGAGCAGATCAGTGATATCCTCAGGCAGAGAGCATCCATTGCTTACAAAGGAAATGTACTTGATGAAATGGTCATTCCCCTATGTTCTGCTTTTGCAGCTCAGGAACATGGTGATGCAAGGCGTGCTCTTGACCTTCTGAGGGTTGCCGGAGAACTTGCCGAGCGTGAGAATGAGACACATGTTGGTGAACCTCATGTAAGAAGGGCCCAGGAGAAGATCGAGATAGATCGTATCGTAGAAGTTGTCAGGACCTTACCCACGCAATCAAAGCTGGCTCTCTACAGCGTCATGCTCCTCAGAAGCAATGGATACAGGAACGTCACTACAGGTGAGGTTTATAATGTATACCGACAGTTATGTGTGAATGTGGATATGGACGTCCTTACACAAAGAAGGGTCACTGACCTGATATCGGAACTGGACATGCTAGGTATCCTCAACGCAGTGGTCGTAAGCAAAGGTCGTTATGGAAGAACAAAGGAGATCGTCCTGAGCGTACCTATCGAAAGCACACGACGTGTCCTTCTTGAAGATTACAGGCTGGGAATGCTTGCAGGTTTCAAGCCGGTGATCACAGCACAGATGCATCTTTGATGCATCAATACTTTTGTTTGTTCTTTAAAATGAAAGTAAAAAAGGATTGAATTTATTCCTTTCTGAAAAGGAACCGGCGATAAATTTCAATCAAACCATCAAAAAACAGAGAACATTATCTTCAGGTATATTATCTTTTTTGAAAGGACGCATTTCAGTAAAGAAATTAATTTCAGCTAGCATCATGAAAGCATCAGCCTGAGATATCCTGCATATGGTATTCTGTACCTTGCTACTCCGATGATCCATTCTTCCTTTACAGGCTGTTGATAACTTATCTGGCCCTGCTGATCAAAGTACATATTAGTTTTTTTGTTATCCCCTTTTGTTATGTAACCGCTGTGAGGTGCTATCGGACCACCATCCCACATGGGTTCCCCGGCTTCGACATAATACATGGCCCTGTGTATTATCGGCGTCACTCCTTCCTGTCCGTAAGGTCGGTAGAGAATGACGTCACCCTGCATCTGAAATGATGTATAGCCCGGAGATGCGTCCTGATTGGTTATTATCTGTGTTCTGTCGATACTTTGAATGAAAACAATGTCCCCTATCTTCATGTGGGGATCCATACTTCCGGATTCCACAGCAACCATTGGTGTCCACATCCCGAACACAGCCTGGGAGACGACCGCAAATGCCATAACGGCCAGAATTACAGAAACAATATCCCTTGACAGGGATACCCAGAACTTATCACTTGTCCTGAATGTGTGGAATGAGGCTTTTATGTCCATATTATCTTGAGGACATTAGAAACTGATTAGTTAAAAAATTTGGTATTTGATCGTTCGGCACGTAGGCTATTTATTTTATAGTAGTATTTTTGTTTGATACAAGACTGAGATAATCAATAAAGCTCAACAAACATTTGATAAGGTCCGAAAATGAGAGAAATCGATGTTCAGGAAGCCTTTTTGGAAGCCGGCTATCAGATCAGCCCTGAGGCTGTGCATCTGATATTATCTAACAGCTCACCAGGGGAACTGGTTTCTTACGTCCTTGAACACGTTGATGAGTCTGTCTTTGTAATTGAGGCTGAACATATTGATGTCCATTCCTTTAAACCCAAGTGTGAAACCACCTTGAAAGACAAATTCATATCTTTCCCGGGTGCATCCCCGGTGATTTCTTCGGGAGCTTCTCCTTTATTTTCTGCTGAAACTCCTACTGCCGCTACTCAGCTGGCTGATCCGG
>JBNJIC010000023.1:0-1663 GCA_051749005.1 Halobacteriota archaeon
TATATCCTGAACATGAACTGCTCATTGAGGAAATAGCAAAGGACATCGGTTTTGACCACATCTCACTTTCCCACAAAGTAAGCCCGCTGATAAAGATAAGTCGCGGGGAAACAACAATGGTAGACACTTACCTCTCACCTGTGCTACAGAGATATGTGAACAGGATACTTGCCACCCTACATAGCAATGAGTGCGATACAGGATTGCTGTTCATGCAGTCAAATGGAGGACTTACCGATGCGATGTCTTTCAGGGGAAAAGACAGCATCCTCTCGGGCCCTGCAGGAGGTATTGTGGGCGCTGCCAGGGTCTCAGAAATAGCAGGATTCGATAAGATCATCGGCTTCGACATGGGAGGGACATCAACCGATGTCGCACACTATGACGGGGAATACGAACGCTCCTTTGAGAACGAGGTCGCAGGAATACACCTCTGCTCACCGATGATGAACATCCACACCGTTGCAGCCGGTGGAGGGTCCATATTACATTTTGACGAAGGAAGATACCAGGTGGGACCCGATTCAGCAGGTTCTGACCCCGGACCCTCCTGCTACAGGCGCGGAGGTCCGCTGACGGTCACGGACTGCAATGTGATGCTCTCAAAGGTCATTCCGGATTTCTTCCCTGCCGTATTCGGAGAAAACGGAATACAGCCACTGGATGCTGAGGTTGTACGCTCCCGTTTTGCCGGACTTGCAGGGATGATATCTGAAGATACCGGAGAAGATACAACTCCTGAGCAGGTCGCTGAAGGCTTCCTGACAGTTGCTGTTGAGAACATGGCAAATGCCATCAAGAGGATCTCAACCCAGAGAGGATACGACCTGAAGGATTACACATTGTGCTGTTTCGGAGGCGCAGGGGCACAGCATGCATGCCTTGTTGCAGATTCCCTGGGAATGTCACGGGTTTTCATTCATCCATATGCAGGCGTATTGTCTGCCTACGGAATGGGACTGGCCGACCAGAGGATCATACTTGAAAGGTCTGTTGAAGAAAAGCTCACTGAAAATTCCATAGAACATATCCGAAAGTTGTTCGATGAACTTGAAAAAGAAGGTATGTGTGCCACGAAAGAACAGGGTATCGAAGAAAAGGATCTTGTGCTGGAACACAAAATTCATGTGAGATACAGAGGCACCGACACCTCACTTGAGATAAGTTTCGCCAAGACAGAACAAGTCAGGGAAAAATTTATGGAAGAACATCGAAAGCAGTTCGGTTTTCTAATGGAAAACAGGGAGCTTGTAGTATCCAGTATAACTCTGGAATTAATAGGGCTTAATGAGGTTCCTGAAGAGATACTAAGTGAAGATATTGAGTCAGGAGAATGTTCATATTAGAAAACTGTTGAGATGTACACCTGTGGAAAATATCACCGTACACCAATATTCTTAAGGAAATGCCTGAAAGCCGGGCATGTTGTAAAAGGACCGGCAATTATCATAGAGAATACTACGACCATTGTTGTGGAACCATCATGGAAGGCTGATATAACGCCCCTTGATCACATCGTACTTACACGCACAATACCAAGGAAAGAACGCGTTGCTATCGGTACTGATGCTGACCCTGTGATGCTTGAAGTTTTCAACAACCGCTTTATGTCCGTTGCCGAGCAGATGGGATACCGCTTGCAGAACACCGCACATTCGGTCAA
>JBNJIC010000023.1:1673-20933 GCA_051749005.1 Halobacteriota archaeon
GAACGCCTGGACTTCTCCTGTGCGATCTTTGACAACCAGGGAAATCTCATAGCTAACGCTCCCCACATCCCGGTACATCTGGGGTCCATGGAAGAAGCTGTGAAGACCATCATCAGGGCAGTTAAAGGCAACATGAGACCAGGAGATGCCCGAATGCTCAACTCCCCTTATGCAGGAGGAACCCACCTTCCTGACATTACCGTAATATCACCGGTATTTTGTGGAAAAGATGAAGTGCAGTTCTATGTGGCATCCCGCGGACATCATGCCGATATTGGAGGTGTGAGTCCCGGATCCATGCCCCCAAAAAGCACAACGATACATGAGGAAGGAATCCTGATCGAGAATTTCAAACTGATGGATGAAGGAAAATTCCGGGAAGTCGAAGTTCTGAAACTCATGAATTACGGCGAATATCCGTCACGCAATCCCCAACAGAACATAGCTGATCTCAGAGCGCAGGTTGCCTCCAATGAAAAAGGGATACAGCAGCTTGAGAAGATGGTGGATAAATACTCACTGGAAACCGTCAGATCCTATATGCAGCACGTTCAGGACAATGCAGAGGAAGCGGTTAGAAGTGTCATCAAAGTACTCCACGAAGGAAGCTTCATCTACAAACTTGATGACGGCAGCCAGATATGTTTGAAAATTACCATCGACCGCAAGAAACGTTCAGCAACTATCGACCTAACAGATACCTCACCGCAGCAGGAAAGCAACTTCAACGCACCTGCCTCTGTCTGCAGAGCTGCTGTGCTCTATGTATTCCGCACCCTGGTGAAAGAGAATATACCACTGAACGCAGGTTGCATGAAGCCACTTGAGATCATCATACCGCAAGGGTGCCTTTTGAATCCCACATATCCCACTGCAGTGGTGGCAGGAAATGTTGAGACATCCCAATACATCGTTGATTCGCTCTATGCCGCTTTGGGAGTAATGGCAGCATCGCAGGGGACAATGAATAATTTCACCTTTGGAAATCACGAATACCAGTACTATGAAACCATCTGTGGAGGTTCCGGTGCAGGAAATGGATTTGATGGTACTGATGCTGTGCAGACACACATGACAAACTCCCGGATAACCGATCCGGAAGTACTGGAGCTTCGCTTCCCTGTACTGCTCGAAGAGTTTTCCATCAGGAAGGAAAGCGGAGGAAGGGGTCAATATAAAGGAGGGAATGGTGTTGTCCGCAGAATTCGTTTCCTTGAAAAAATGAAAGCTGCGATCCTCTCATCACACAGGAAATACCCTCCTTTCGGAATAAACGGAGCTGAAGATGGAAAATGTGGCAGAAACATTGTGGTCAGGAAAAACGGAAAGACCGAGAAGATCGATGGTACTGCACAGGTCGACATGGAAAAAGGAGATGTCTTTGTGATAGAGACTCCCGGGGGCGGCGGGTTCGGGAAATTCTGATAAAAACACAAGATATGGAATCCCTGGTTCAAAAGAACTCTGTCAGAGTTTTCTGCCCCTTACTTTCCTGAAGGTTGCCCACACGCACACCGATACGCCTGAAATTAAGAGTGCTGTTATCAAGCAGCTCCCCCATTATCTTGTAGGATACCTCACGAAGTATTGATTTATCTGCTACCGGATGATTCAATGTGTGACTCCGGGTTACGGTCTTGAAATTAGAATGGATAACAGTTACTGTAACAGACCTGAAAGAGGTACCTCTGGACTGCAGCTTTACGAATACATCATCTATGAGCTCGTCAAGCAAAGACAGTATAAGATCGCTCTTGCGGGTATCATGGGTCAGCGAAGCCATTCTACCTATCTGGTCAGAGTCGGTTTTCTCTTTGACAGGACTGTCATCGATACCCGATGCAGCTTTTTTCAGCCATGTGCCACGGGTCTTCCCAAAAGCACCTATCAGTTCCTGAACATCGCGGTCTGCAAGCTGGCTCACGGTCTCAATACCCATCTCTGCCAGCTTATCTTCAGTGACATTACCTATGCCCCAAAGCTTTGAGACCGGCATTTCATTCAGGAAATCTTCAACATCCTCCTCCCTGAGAAGAGTGATACCGTCCGGTTTCTGCCGGGAGGATGCCATCTTTGCAATGATCTTGTTCGGTCCGATACCCACCGAGCAGGTTAGCCCCTCAATCCGTTTGACATCCGATTTGATGTTCTTTGCGATCTGCTCCGCTTTATCAAAATCGCCGCCTGCCCCTTCAGTAATCTCAATGAAAGCCTCGTCGATACTTATCTTTTCAAAAAACTCACCATCACCATCGGCATATGACCTGAGAATCTCCATAATACGATCCGAAACTTCAGTATAGAACTCCTTCCTGACAGGGAGGTACACAGCATCCGGTTTGATGGACTTCGCAAGCCTACATGGCATGGCAGAGTGTATTCCCACCTCCCTTGCTATGTAGTTACATGTACTTACTGCCCCTCCTTCCTCACCCCTGTTGGAATACATGCAGACAACAACAGCTTTGTTCCTGATAGAAGGATCCTCTCTCTCTTCGATGGCTGCGTAGAAATAGTCCATATCAACATGAAGGATTATTCGGGGCATTGTAAACACTAAATATGTAATAAGTTGGTTTTAAGGATTTGGCAAGCGAAGTGAAATGAGTAATAAGGAAAAGGAAATGTGGAGTGTAGAGAAAGAAAGAGCAGAGTAGACCAAAGTATGAGAGAAAGATTCTTTGTTCAAATAACTATAATCATGGGTTAACAGACACTAAAATTAAGTATTATAGAAACCGCTTATCAAGTGTAATAATATAATAATCATATTTGTTCGAGGTGTATCATGGAAAAAACTCATAAGTACGCAATATTCGGAGGACTTCTGATCTTATTATCGAGTATCATTTACTATATCCACTACCTTATTTTTCATGATGCTCACCACATTTTCATTTATATGGTAGGAGACATTGCTTTTGTGCCGATCGAAGTTCTCCTCATATCAATGATCATTCATCATTTCCTGAATGATATGGACAGAAAACACAGATTACAAAAGCTCAATATGGTAATAGGCGTCTTTTTCAGTGAAGTAGGAACGAAACTTCTGGAATATATATCAGATGCTGACCCTGATCTTGATAGATACAGGGAAAAATTCATGATAGATTCTGACTGGTCAGATAAGGATTTTGACAATCTTATCCGATCGATGAACAATATGAACTATAATATAGATGTCAACAAGATCGATTTTGACCAGTTAACCGCTTTTCTGGTTAGTAAGAGAAATTTCTTAGTCCAGTTGCTTGAAAATCCCACAATGCTTGAACATGAGGAATTTACAGAACTCCTGAGAGCTGTTTTCCATCTAACAGAAGAACTTGACTGCAGAGATGAGTTCTCATGTCTTCCACATACAGATATAGATCACCTGAAAGGAGATTTAAAACGCTCATATGAATTACTTGCAAGGGAATGGCTTGTATATATGAAATATAACAAGAAGAATTACCCATACCTGTTTTCACTTGCGATCAGGACAAACCCATTTGATACTGAGAGCACGCCAATAGTTTCTTGAATGCCTTTTAAAGTTGAGAAAACCATTTTCAATATGGATTTTCTCATTTTCTTTTTACCTTAATTTTCATAATTTCATATTTTACTTGAAGGACACAGATCAGAGACCACACATATCTCACATTTAGGCTTCTTGGCACCACATACACGACGTCCGTGAAGTATAAGGGTCATTGAAAGATCATCCCATTCCTTCTGTTCTGCAAGCTTCATAAGGTCTTTTTCGATTCTTTTCGGATCTGTGTTCTCAGTAAGACCGAGCTTTCCCGAGACCCTTTTCACATGAGTATCAACAGCAATACCTTCAACCTTATCAAAACCCCTTGCAAGCACTATATTGGCAGTCTTTCTTGCAACCCCCGGAAGGGATGTCAGTTCTTCCATAGTATCCGGCACCTTGCCTTCAAAATCAGAAATTATCAACTGGGATGCTTTTTTTATATTCTTTGATTTTGCACGGTAGAAACCTGTGGAATATATCTCCTTCTCCAGATCATTGATGTCGGCAGCAGCAAGTGATCCGGCATCGGGGTACTTCCTGAAAAGCTCAGATGTCACTTTGTTCACCTGTGCATCAGTACACTGCGCTGAAAGGATCGTTGCGATCAAAAGTTCGAACTCGTTGGCATAATCCAGTTCAGGTTGTGGGTCAGGATATTCATTTTTCAGTATGGACCAGATATGGTCGAAGTTCGCAGTATTGTCCATTGGGATCTCCAGAAGTAATTAGTTAGCACAATACAAAACATTTTCCTGAAAATGAAGAACGGAGAGAAAGACTCTCGGGAAACATGTAAAGAAGACCATTATTCAAATAAACAAAGAGATAATAGGGTAGGCACATGAGCCTGCCGGAATTGATCACCTCAGGAACTGATATGCTGAGTTTCCTGAAGACAATTGACAACCTTGTATGGGGGCCACCCTTATTGATACTGCTTGTTGGAACAGGGATATACCTTACTTTAAGCCTCGGCCTCATACAGGTATTCAGGCTCCCACTGGCATTGCGTTACGTCATAAGACCCAATCCATCTGACAAAGACCAGGAAGGGGACATCTCCAGTTTTGCAGCACTGACAACAGCTCTTGCAGCTACAATTGGCACTGGGAACATCGTGGGTGTTGCCACTGCCATCAAGACCGGAGGACCGGGGGCACTTTTCTGGATGGGGGTGGCAGCTTTCTTCGGAATGGCAACAAAATATGCCGAATGTATGCTTGCAGTTAAGTACAGAACAATGGACGAGAACGGGCAGATGGCAGGCGGACCCATGCATTACATCACAAGAGGCCTTTCGGAAAAGTCATACAGCCGGCCTCTGGCAATCTTCTTTGCGTTCAGCGGGATTTGTGTGGCACTTTTCGGAATAGGAATATTCCCCCAGGTCAACGCCATAGCTGATTCAGCCTCAATTACACTTAACGTTCCTCCGTTCTACACTGCAGTGGTGATCACAATACTAGTGGCAATGGTGACGATAGGCGGTATCAAAAGCATAGCAAGAGTTGCACAGGTACTGGTGCCTTTCATGGCTGTGGCCTATGTGCTTGGGTGTATTATCATAATCATCTCAAATTTCGACCTGTTGCCCGCAACAATTTCAACGATCATACGTTCCGCATTCACACCCACAGCTGCAGCAGGAGGTTTTCTGGGATCCACAATGATCCTGGCAGTACAAATGGGAATCTCAAGAGGAGTGTTCTCTAATGAATCAGGACTTGGAAGCGCACCTATAGCAGCAGCAGCGGCGAGAATAAAGGAGCCTGCAAAACAGGGACTCATTTCCATGACAGGTACCTTCTTCGACACCATAATAGTTTGTACCATGACAGGTATCGTCCTTGTGATGACAGGTGCCTGGACAAGTGAATACGAAGGTGCCTACATGACCTCCTATGCATTCTCCACAGGTCTGGAAAGCATCGGATCCTACATTGTGGGAACAGGACTGATGTTCTTTGCATTCACCACCATCCTCGGATGGAACTACTACGGTGAGAGATGTGTGCAATTCCTTGCGGGTGTCCGGGGCATCATGCCCTACAGGATCATCTACATCGCTCTTGTTGGAGGCGGAGTGTACCTAACGCTGGATACCATCTGGATCCTTGCAGACATTGTTAACGGCCTGATGGTAATCCCGAATCTCATAGCAATTCTTGCCTTACGCAAGGTCATCGTGAAGGAGACTCAGAAATACTTCGATGGTCTTGAGAAATGATCCGAAAACTACCAGATCAAGCATCAAAATTAAAGATTTGAATAGCTATAAGGAAATGGTCAAAGGAAATAGTAGTAAGAAAAAGAGTAAAAAAGGAATGAGTTTCGGGTTTACTGTAACCCGAACTTCTCAATGTTCTCATCAGCAAGCGCCTGGATCTGCCTGATGACCTCGTCTCCGCCTTCCTTTGTGAAAAGGTGCTTGAAACGGCGCTGCATCTTGAGATAATCTTCTACTGGTTTTGGGTTCTTGACCTTCTTGACCTTGGTGATCTCGCCGTCCTCCATCTCATAGAGTGGCCAGAGGCATGTCTCTACTGCCATCTTTGCGACCTCTACGGTCTTTGAAGTATCGAATCCCCATCCTGTGGTACATGGTGCGTGTGCGTGCACGTAGGTAGGACCTTCGACATCCAATGCTGCCTTGACCTTCCTGATCATGTCCTTTGGATATCCGATGGAAGTTGTGGCAACGTATGGTGAACCATGTGCGGCCATAATTGCAGGCATGTTCTTCTTTGGACGGATGTTACCGAAAGATACCTTACCGGCAGGACTTGTTGTGGTTGATGCAGCAAATGGTGTTGCACCACTTCTCTGTACACCGGTGTTCATGTATGCTTCGTTGTCTATACAAACAAATGTGAAATCGTGTCCACGCTCGAATGCACCGGATATGGAGCGCATACCAATATCTAGTGTTGCACCGTCACCGCCCATTGCGATGATCTTTGTCTTGCCCATCTCGCCCTTTGCCTTAAGAGCAGCCTCAATACCTGATGCAACTGCTGCGTTGTTCTCGAAGAGCGAGTGAATCCATGGAACCTCCCATGAGGATTCCGGATATGGGGTGGTCATAACCTCAAGACATCCGGTAGGGGTTACAACAATGCAGTCCTCACCAGCTGCCATGAGGGTGAACTTTGCAGCCATTGCGTCACAGCAACCTGCACATCCCCTGTGTCCCGGAGCTAACAGTGATCTCATAACAACTCCTCCTTCAGGTCAGTGAACTGGCTTTCGACAGTGATACCTGAATCCATTACTTTCTTTGCCTCATCGACGATGTTCTCGATGGTCTCTACAGGAATATCGCGACCTCCCTGACCGATCATGAAACCGATCACAGGGACATCGATCTTTGTATTGTACAGTGTTGCCTTGGTCTCTGTTAACAGTGCACCTTCGTTAAGACCGATAGAAATGTTCTTGTCAAGTGCAACGACTACCTTTGCGTCCTTGATGACGTTGTGAATAGCTTCTACAGGGAACGGACGGAAAGCCCTTACCTTAAGAAGACCGACCTTGACACCATCTGCCCTGAGCTTGTCGACGACATCCTTGATGGTACCTACGATTGAACCCATTGCCATGAGGATGATGTCTGCATCATCGGTCTCATATGTGTCAATAAGGCCGCCATAGTATCTGCCGAACAGATCATAGAACTCATCTGCAGCATCTTCGATCTTCTTCAGTGCCTTGTCCATTGCCTGCTGCTGCAAGTACCTGAACTCTGTGTAGGAGTTTGGATCTGCGAATGCACCGAAGGTTTTCGGATTCTTTGGATCGAGCTTGTATTCAGGCTCGAAAGGTGGCAGGTATTCTGCTACAACGTCATCGTCAAGAGGTACGATCGGCTCGTATACGTGGGACAGGATAAAACCATCCATACAGGTCATTACCGGAAGCATGATATCCGGATCCTCAGCAATCTTGAATGCCTGTGCAGTCATGTCGGAAATTTCCTGTGTGTCCTCAGCATAGAGCTGGATCCAGCCGGTGTCTCTCTGGGAGATGGAATCCTGCTGATCGTTCCAGATGTTTATAGGTGCACTGACTGCCCTGTTCGCAATGGTCATTACAACAGGTAATCTCATACCAGAGACATTGAAAAGAACTTCGTGCATAAGTTCAAGACCCTGCGAGGTTGTTGCAGAATAACTTCTTGCACCTGCTGCGGATGAACCGACCAGTGCGGAAAGTGCGGAGAACTCAGACTCCACCATAATATATTCACAGTTTGGGATTTCCCCGTCAGCAATGAACTGGGAAAGCTCTTCTACTATATGGGTCTGTGGTGTGATCGGGTATGCTGAGATAACGTTTGGTCTGCATGCCTTTACAGCACTCGCGACCGCGTACGATCCCTCAACAACGACCATGTCCTTCTTCTCATTTTCATAATCGCGACGCATTTATTTTTCCTCCAGAACCATTTCAATAGCATTCTTCGGGCATTCGTTGGCACAAATTCCGCAACCCTTACAGAAGTCATAGTTGAACTCAAAGAAACCATCGTCCCTTGGATCGATCGAAGCATCCGGACATAAGAGTTCACAGAGCTTGCATTTGATGCACTTATCGTAATCGTAAACAGGTTTGAATGTTCTCCATCCTCCGGTCTTGTTCACAAGAGTGGAACCTGGAGCACAGACTCCTCCTGGTGGAATTGTCATAATTTTAAGCCTCCATCATCATGTCGTAGGCTTTCTGGATAGCCTCTGCGTTCTTGTCACCTACTTTACCGGGGAAACGCTCCTTGACAGCTTCCTTGATGGATTCCGGATTGATAAGACCGGATGCACCTGCGAAAGCACCTAGGAGAACAGTGTTCACAATCGGCCTTCCAATGATATCAAGAGCGATCTTTGTAGCGTTGACTGTCATGATCTTTGCATTGGTGTCAAGATCGAAGTATTCCGGTTCAAAATCACTGTTGATGATAATAATACCACCATCCTTTGCACCGCTTTCGACACTGACTACCTCAAGAAGCGTTGGGTCCTGGACAATAACATAGTCCGGCTCATAGACCTGGGCCCTGAGTCTGATCGGTTCATCGCTGATCCTGGTAAATGCCTGAACAGGTGCACCACGACGTTCCACACCAAAAGCAGGGAATGCCTGGCTGAACTTGCCATCAGCAAAAGCTCCAACAGCCAGAAGCTCAGCAGCAGTAACTGAACCCTGTCCGCCTCTACCGTGTATTCGTATTTCTTTCATGCGTATTCTCCGTAAGACAATAAATGTATAATAGTTCGATAACGGACAGCTACCAAAATCGTTCCTGGAACTGATCCGACAGGGTGACGAAGTTGAAGCCGCAAGGGATTAACCTCCGGGATGTAGCTGATTTCCACATGCAATGACAACTAAAAATATATATAGCAGTCTAAATGCAATGTTTAATTGTGTACAATCCTAATTACTATTTAGTCTTTCGGTAAATCGATGAGAAAAAACAAACTGAAAAATGAGAAATGTTTCAAGAAAAAAGTATCAGTGGCCTGCAATGATATTTGATGCACATATGCGCAAAACTTATGCCCGTACATTCCCACACATATCCCGGATATATTTCATAAGAGAATTCTGTGAATCGGCATTACCAATTACCTGACGGATACTCCTGCCACCCTTCAAACCGCGGGTGAACCACTGAGAATGTGCTTTCATATTCACATGAGAAACCAGGTCGAACTTCTCCAGAAGTCCGATGTATTCAAGAAGGTCATCTCTGCGTTGTTCACAACAGCTTTCAATAACCACTTCATCCTAAAGGTAACGTGATATGCGATAAAAAAGATGGGGATCACCCATTGCAGCTCTTCCTATCATCAGACCATCACAGCCGGTATATTCCAGAATATGTTTTGCAGACACACCATCACTGACATCACCATTTGCAATGATCGGGATGGAGAGCTCCTCTTTTATGCGTTTTGCATAACTATGGTCCGCAAAGCCCTGATAACCCTGCTCCCTTGTGCGCCCGTGAACAGTAATTCCACATACACCTGCTTCCTCCAGCCGGTTAGCAATATCAAGAGTATCATCCATGCTTTCAAGGATACGTATCTTTGCAGTTAGCGGCGTGCTCACGTTCTTATAGAGATCGCTTATGATATCACTCACAAGATCAGGAGAGTGTAGCAATGCAGACCCACAACCTGCATTCGTGATAACAGGGGAGGGGCAGCCAAGGTTGATATCAATGAGTTCCGGCTCGAACATCTCCTCAACTATAAGTGCTGCGGAAGTGATGTTCTCCGGGCAGTTTCCGAATAACTGAACACCGAAGGGACGTTCTTCCTCACATGTCATCCCACGAAGGAAGGTCTTTTCATTACCATGTACAACGGCATTCGAACTTATCATCTCAGTAAAGCTCAGAGATGCACCATATTTTTTGCACATCAGCCTGAAGGCCAGATTGGTCACATCCGCCATAGGTGCAAGTAAAAGATTACCAGAAAGATCAACGCCACCCAATCTCATATTAAGCTCAGTTCAATCAAAGACATACTGATATATAAAATCAAAACCTTGATAATTCAGTTCGACATACGTCTGTTACAGGACAGAAAATTCGATCTCGCTTAATGAATCTGACCAAATTATTACATAATTACTAAAAATCACAACAGGATCACGAAATATGAAGATCATAGCTTTTGTAGGAATGCCGGCTTCAGGGAAATCAGTGGCATCAGATGTTGTAAAGGAACAGAAAATAGATGTTGTCAACATGGGAGATGTCATACGTGAAGAGGTAAAGGCCAGAGGACTTGAGCCCACAGATGCGAACACCGGTGCCGTAGCAAACGACCTGAGAAACAGGGAAGGCATGGATGCCGTTGCAAAACGCTGTGTCCCGAAGATAGAGGCATTTGGCAAAGATCTTGTGGTAGTGGACGGAGTTCGCGGAATAGCTGAGGTCACCTTTTTCAAGGACCGTTTTGGGGAGGACTTCACGCTGGTATTCATTGATGCTCCACTGGAAATGCGCTTTGAGAGAGTCTCAAATCGTGGCAGGAGTGATGACATGACCGACATAGAAGCATTGAAGATCAGAGACGAAAGAGAGCTGGGATGGGGTCTTGCAGAAGCTATCAAAGTTGCAGATATTACCGTTGAGAACACCAGCACCATCGATGAGTTCAGGCAAGAAATAAAAGCAATACTGGAGAACGCATGATAGAAGTAAAGGTAAGCACTGTAGTCAACCCAACAGAAGATGAGGAATGTGTGGAAGCAGCAGTTCTGAAGATGTTCCCGCTGATAGAGCTGGAAACGGTCACCACTGAGAAGGGAAAGTTCATCGAAGGGAACGGTGATATTGAGAGCCTCAGGGATATCCACGATCTGATCAGGAAAGAAGAGATCATTGATACGGCCCGCACCAGGCTGATAGCCGGAACTTATAAGAATCCCACAAGGACACATTTCCTCATTAACAAGCAGGTAGCAACAAAAGGAAGGCTGAACTTTGCCCCTGCTATTGAAGAACCTCTTGGTTCAATAAATGTTGATATAGAAGCAGATACTGCAGAGGATATGGAACTTCTGATCGAGTGGCTTACTCCGCCCACTGAGGACGGGATTGCACTCTTTGAGGCTGATATACCGGAAGTTTGAACACAGGGAAGAATAGAACATGGATATCAGTAAATTAAGTTATTCATCAAATGCGGTCCTTGAGGAACCGTTCTCCTGGGTATACGAACTCGAAGATATAGGCTTCACAGGCTGGGAAATGGTTCAGGAAGGAACCCAGTGCCTCACTGAAGAGAACCTTCCAAAAGTAAGGGAAATACTCGAGACCACAAACCTTGTGCTCACCATGCACCTGCCCTTTTCGGACATGAACATGGCAGGGCTCAATCCCGGGATACACGGAGAAGTACTCAGGCAGATGAAGAACTATATATCACTTGCTTCCGGACTTGTAGAGGTCGTAGTGGTACATCCGGGATATCTCTCACCGTACGGTAAGAAGGTACCTGAACGTGCATGGGATACTAATGTACGCTCCGTCCAGGAACTATGTGATACTGCGGATGAGCACGGAATCTCCATTGCTGTGGAAAATATGCCCGATTTCCCGATGATCTTCGGAAGGGAGCCTGATGAGATACTCAGGATACTGGATGAGGTAGACCGTGAAAACGTGGGAATGACGCTGGACGTCGGACATGCGAACACGACCGGTCATCTGGAGGAATTCCTAGATAAGTGCAGGGACAGGATCATACACGTACATTTGCATGACAACATGGGCAAGAGGGATGAGCATCTGCCTGCAGGCAGAGGTTCTGTCAACTGGGAAGCTGTGAAAAAAGGATTATCCGGCTACAAAGGCAGGCTTGTCACCGAGATGAGCAATCCGGAAGAAGGGAAAGAGAGTATGCAATTCCTTAAAAGGCTTTGATAATGAGCCTTTTCATTACTTATTTTTGCTAATTATTAATTTTTCAAATATCAACGACCTATCCTCTGTTCCGGGCGATTCGGACCTGAATATGGCATATGATAAAGCCATCAGGGTTTTTCCTGATCCAGCCTTCCATGCCTCCGGTCGATATCGTCCATCATGTCAAGCATCTTGCGGATGGCAGTTCTTATAGCATCGGACTGGCTGACGAACTTCCTGTCATTTCCGACATGTGCGTTAAGGTCATCAAGAAGTTCCTGTGGAATATCAACACTTACTTTTGGCATTATTCTCACCCTGAAGATGGAAAGTAGTATTTTACATCATACAATGGCATAGGATATCAATGCTATATGTAAGACATCATAAGCGCTACAAATAGATAAACATTAAGAAAAATATACGGATTGTAGCGGGCCGGAAGGGATTTGAACCCTCGGCCGATGGATTAAGAGTCCATCGCTCTGCCTGACTAAGCTACCGGCCCAAAGCATATGTGAATAGTTGCTCCCATACGTATTTTCACGATATATAGATTTCGGAAGAAGAGAAGCTTCAAAACTTCGGGATATGCATCATACCGGTTCATTTATGCCTTTTCCTCAGATAAACAAGTATCAGAAGTATAATAGCTGGGACAGCCAAAATTTGCAACAGGGCAAGCAGATACATCACTATGAAACCGATAGATGAAACAACATCCATCATACGGGATACACTCCCTGGAGGGGGAGTCATACTATCTTCACCGGTGTTGCCATCAGCATCGGTCTTGATCAGGAAGGCATCTTCTCCGTAAGAGTATGTTCTACCAGTGAGAACGTAACCACCGTCTGAAGTTTGCTGAACGGAAAAACCCCGGTCTTCACCAACGTCCCCAAAAGATCGATCCCACTCTTTATTTCCCTGAGCATCGGTCTTGATCAGATAGGCATCGATCCTATCCTAGCCTGCATAATAGCTGCCTGTTAGGACATATCCCCCATCGAACGTTTCCCGAACATCATTGCAACTCCCTGATCCAAAATCATCAAATGTACGAGTCCATTCTTCATTGCCGGCATGATCGATCTTGACGATCTCTACATCGTAACTGTCGACAGCTATAACATAGCCACCATCTGAAGCCGGACACATAGAACGTCCTCCAAAACTTGTTGTGTTCCATTCTTCATTGCCTTCAGGATCTGTTTTAATAACCCCGTTATCCCCGGTTAAGATATAACCGCCATCAGAGGTCTGAATAACAGATCGGCCACTTGCAAACTCAGCTCCACCGAATATTTTCTCCCATTCTTTATTGCCATCAGCATCAGTCTTGATCAGATAGATATTTTGTCCATAAGAAGTGGTACCGGTAACAACGTATCCTCCATCCGAGGTCTGCTTGACATCATATCCGACCTCTTTACCGGGACCTCCGAAGGTCTTATCCCATTCTTTTGTCCCTTCGGCACCGGTCTTGATTAGCCAGATATCAAGATTATTATCTTCATAAGACCCGGCTATGATATAGCCACCATCAGAAGTTTGCTGAACGGATCTGGCCACATTCGGAAAGGTACTATAATCCGCATCAAAAACCCTGAACCATTGAAGAGTGCCATTGGAGTATGTCTTGATCAGAACGGCACCTTCCACAACCCGGGCTTCGTAATCGGATTCATTCATAAACGATTCAGGGCGGCTTTTGTAGTAGCCTGTAATTACATAGCCCCCGTCAGTGGTCTGCTGAACAGAATAGCCACCTGCCCAAACATTAGAATTTTCGAAAAATATCTGCACCCATCCCTCATCATCGGATTGCTCAATTTCTCCACTTGCGAAGCCCGCTGAAAATACGAGGAAGAAAACACATGTGAAAATGCACGCTTTCATTATCGAGATGAGTTTTGTTCCTGTCATAGATACAACCACATTCAAAACTAAATTTCATAAACAATATTATTTCTATATATGATGTGCAACACCCAATAAAAAGTATTTGTATGTCAAAAATGGAGATCCTGAAATCACTGATACGAACTGCAAACTGCCAGCTAAGTAATTTAGAATATGAAAAATAAGTAATCAAAAAGCGGGCCGGAAGGGATTTGAACCCTCGGCCGATGGATTAAGAGTCCATCGCTCTGCCTGACTAAGCTACCGGCCCAACGCATATGAGAATAGTTGCTCCCATACGTATTAGCCCTATATATACATATCGGAAGAGAGGTTTGAGAACCTCTCAGATATGCTTTACAACACACTTTGAAAGTCCTGTTATCTCCACAACATCACTGTTATCAGGACTCTGGATGATCATTTGCCCTTTCTTGAGGTATGGAATACGCTTTTCATATTCCTTTTTGACCTTCATTGCACTTATTGCAGCATCATTGGAAAGGTTCAGGATCACACGGCTGTTAACCTGCTTGAAAACGGTCTCATCGATGTCCTGGGGATCCTGTGTGATCAGGAACAATCCCAGGCCTTCCTTACGTCCCTGACGGGCTGCATCCGCGAACTTGGAAATGATACGCTTCGAGTGCTCCCCTGAGCCTTTAGCAAGGTA
The DNA here is from genome assembly GCA_051749005.1 of Halobacteriota archaeon. Taxonomy (GTDB): domain Archaea; phylum Halobacteriota; class Methanosarcinia; order Methanosarcinales; family Methanosarcinaceae; genus Methanococcoides. Next base: position 16,200 of record JBNJIC010000023.1, read on the forward strand.
CCTGTGTGCTTCATCCAGCACAAGGAATATCGGAGTTTCCTTGACCAGTGCAGCACCTGAAGTGCTCAGTTTGTTGTCAACCACAATAGTCATAAGTGTAAGTGTTATGAGATCACGGATCCTGCTGTTGGAAATATACTCGGTTGGGAACACACATATCTGTCCTGCCCTGAAGATATCTGCAAGCATCTCGTTTATAGGGGTAGCAGGCTGATCGAAGACACGTCTGAAGGCCTGGTTCTTCACCTTCCTTACGATACCATCATAGGATGATTCATGCACTTTCCCGTTGTCAACATAGGTCCCCCTCACACCAGCATCATCGATGTTTTCGATAAAGCCGTTATATGTATGCGTGCCTGGCCTCCTGAAATAATCCTCAAGAAGAAGTTCCAGGGCAATCCCCTGCAATTCGGTCAGCCCTGCTGCAGCTATCAGCCAGGAATTGTTCCTGACCATCTCAAAAGGTATCGTAAATTCGGTCTGCTGGGCACGCGACCTGCCATTGTAAGTTTGACCATCCACCTTTGCCACAAAGGTCTTGGTGGAAGGAACACCGCCAAAAATGACGTCCTCAGAGTTCATATTATGCTCATCTGAAGGACCAAGTTCAGGGTTATCTTCGAAAAGTTGTGAGTACTCATCCTGAGGGTCCAGTATAACCAGACATGGATTTTTCTTCCTGACCTTCCCGTCACCAGCATCACGAACAATATAGGGATTATCCTCACTCATGAACTGGCGAAGGATATTCTTAGAAAGGAAGGTCTTACCAGTCCCGGTACTTCCGCACACCAGCATATGACGGAATATCAGCGGATCCCCCATTGAGTAATCATTCCTCAGGTAGTATGGCACGGTCGGAGGTGATGCATGAGTATGCACAAGTTCGCCCCCCACACTCAGATGACCGAGAAAGATACCTTCGCGGGGAATGTTCAGTCCGGTCTGGATCTTCAGTTTCTCTGTAACCGGCAATATCGGAGTGTTCGGTCGGGGAATGCGGTCTGCCATACGACGCATCAGTGAATCAGCATTCCCTGGTTCCTGCTCATACAGGATGCAAATGGGATCAAGGTAGGCCAGGTACTTGTAATCAAGTTCTGCTGTGGTATTGCTCCTGAGCATCCTGCGTGAGTGGATCTCAGTGGCATCATCCACCTCGAATTGCTGCTGATACTGGAGTTTCCAGATGCGTGCAAAGAGATGCTCATCCTCATAAGGCACTATAACATATGTGCCCAGTCGCACCTGTGGCCTGTGCTCCGTGGTAATGTAACCTGCGATCTTCGATCCGGATTCCGTTACCTCCAGCGGCTCAAACCCGGTGGTGATGATACCAAAGGCATTGTTCACATCACCGGTTACCATTTCCACCGTAAATCCGGTATCGTATTCTTCAAAAACAGTACCATCAAGAGAATTACCATTTTCTGTTGACAGTTGTTCCTCTTCATCAGGAGAACTTCCTGATGCATATGCCAATATATCCGTATCATTGATCATCTGTTGATTCACCCCATCTCACATTATTATAGATTGTATCGATCCTCTGGCCTTTGAACATTCCTTTGATAAGCTTCTTTTCCACGATCCTTATCTTCGCAAGGGAATCTGCCTTTGAAAGGGTCATAGGGATGCCATTAACTGCAATATCATGCAGCACTTTCCTTGTCATCCGGTCTCTTATCTGCTCATCCTTTGTTATCCCGTAAGGCGCCTCTATCTTGAAAAGAACGTCAAGAAACGGCACAAATACCATGAAAAATGTGATCGCATAGTCCTCTTTCGGAAACTTGTGGTCCAGCTCCATTTCCGCCCCCATGACAAGAGAAGTGGTATCCATCATGTTCTCATAGAACTGGTTGGGCTGCAGGAACCAGTTGGTGTATGTTAGCCACCTGCTGCTTCTTCCTTCAGGAACTACACTTTTCTGGTCTTCCTCTGCACCGGGAGAGAGCACGTTCTTGAAGAACTGCGAATCCCTAAGCCAAGGAAGATCAGACATGCCGTACTTCTTCCGGAGAGTTATCATTATCTGCATATCCTCCGGGTTCTTAACAAAACCGATGAGCGCTCTTTTGTTCTCAATATGATGGTCCATGATGTCAACATAGTTCTGAAGAATCCGTTTTGCATTCTCATCTTCCCTTATCTGAACATCATCGGATTCCACAACCATCCAGTACATCAGCTGTTTTGGATAGATGGGACCATCCATTATGAAAAAACTTCCTTCATCGAATCTGTCCATGAGCCACAGAATGTGCTCTGATTCCGAAAGATATAACGCAATGTTGTGTACCATCCGATCAACCCTTTTCTTAAGCAAACCCGGCCTGATCCTTACAATAGATGCACGACCCTCATCCCCGTCAAACTGCTCCCAGCCTCCGCTAGTATCGATAACCATTGCCGTAGAGGGAGAATAGGACGACATCACCATAGTCCACTTCGAATGAATGTCGATATCCGTGGGTGTTGAAGCGATACTGCAGTGACAAAGGTCCACGTAGAGGCCGCTGTTGAAGGATATCGGATTGGTACTCCCACTATCACACGAATATGTCTTCTCAAAAGGATCTTTTGTAAGAGACATACGGTCAATGTCAACCTTCGCACGGAAAAGTTTCCCAAGTGCCCTGAGAACGACCTTACCATCGTATTCCAGCTCACTAAGTAACTCAAAGAGTTCTGGTGCCTTCTCAGGATCCTCGTCCTCTGAAAGACTATCGATACGGGCTACAATGCTGGATATTGCCTTTATGTGAACCGGCTCAAGGGTCATAAGGAATAAATGTGCAGGAACATAGATATATTTGTTTATTTAACTATTATATGCTGAATTTAGAAGGCTTCAATGGTCTCTTTTTGAACATTGTAGTGTTCCAAAGTCCCGTAAACTTTAACTATAAACATTACATCTAAAGGGAACCTATAACATTGTATTTATCAGGTCACAAAGTCCAGCACTTGTGCCAATTACAAATATAATAAATATCATAGGCTGATACGGGCCTTATAAACCAGTATAAATATAAAGTTAATAAAATCACAGAGAGGACTGATAATGGGTAAAACAGGAAGCATTGAATGGGTAAAGGTCAAAGGAAGGAAAGGAAGGACTATCAAAGTGGAGAAAGCTTTTGGAACAAAGGCACACCCGGGACCTGCACAGAGATACGCATCCAACGGATCCAAGAGGCGTTTCCTTAAGAGATCACCAAAAGCTATTGTCAGCTGAGCGGACAACAGGCTTTCCTTTTCAGGACTGTAATAATAAACGTTACAGCCCTTCACAGAAAGGTCTCTTGGAGTTTTAATAGAGACCAACTATCTTTTTTTAGAACTTTATGCAGAGCCCTATCAAATTCGATCATAGATGATAATATCTTTGCATTAACAGGATTTATTGAACCAGATACATGCTAAAAAGATAACTGTAACTGAAGGCTCAAAAAAAACAAAACAACGGTTAACTATATATAGAACCACAAACATGTAAAAACGGCCTGAGACACAGGCAGTTATATTGATCTATGTTTAATATAGGAGGTTAAAATAAATGGCAGGACAGATGTCAGGACAGCCGATCTTCATTTTAAGAGAAGGTAATCAGAGAACAAAGGGCAGGGATGCCCAGAGCAACAACATCATGGCAGCAAAGGCAGTTGCTGAAGCAGTAAGAACAACCCTTGGTCCAAAAGGAATGGACAAGATGCTTGTAGATTCACTCGGAGATGTGGTGATCACCAACGACGGTGCAACTATCCTCAAAGAGATGGACATCGAGCACCCGGCTGCAAAGATGATCGTCGAGGTCGCAAAGACACAGGACGATGAGGTCGGAGATGGTACAACATCTGCAGCTGTCATTGCAGGCGAGCTTCTCAAGAAAGCAGAAGAGATGATCGACCAGGATGTACACCCAACAATCATTGCATCAGGATACAGAATGGCTTCCAAGAAGGCAGGCGAAATTCTCAAGACCCTTTCAAAGCATGTAACCAGTGATAACAAGGAGATCCTGACCAAGATCTCAGACACCGCAATGACCGGCAAAGGTGCAGAAGCATCAAAGGAAGTACTTTCCAGGATTGCTGTGGACGCGATCACCAGCATCGTTGACCAGGATGATGGAAACAAGGTAGAGATCGAGAACGTGAAGATCGAGAAGAAGGTCGGCGGACGTATCGATGACTCCGAGCTCATTGAAGGCATGATCCTTGACAAGGAAAGGGTACACTCCAACATGCCAAAGAAGGTAGAAAGCGCAAATATCGCACTCCTCAACACTGCTATCGAACTCAAGGAAACAGAAGTTGACGCAGAGATCTCCATCACATCCCCTGACCAGCTCCAGTCTTTCCTCGACCAGGAAGAATCAATGCTCAGGAACCTCGTACAGAGCATCACCAAAAGCGGTGCAAACGTGGTATTCTGCCAGAAGGGTATCGATGATATGGCACAGCACTTCCTTGCAAAAGCAGGTATCTTTGCAGTAAGGCGTGTCAAGAAGAGCGACATGGAGAAACTTGTCCGCTCCACAGGTGCAAAACTTGTAACCAACATTGAAGAGATGAGCGCAGAAGATCTTGGAAAGGCTGATGTCGTCGAAGAGAGAAAGATCGGTGGCGACAATATGGTATTCATCACCGGCTGTGTCAATCCAAAGTCAGTTTCAATCCTCCTCCGTGGCGGAACAGAGCACGTTATCGACAACATCGAGAGAGC